>JAOZQC010000236.1 GCA_029932425.1 Planctomycetota bacterium
TCGGCGGGCCTTTCGACGCCGGCGTGGCCTTCTCGGCGGCGCTCCCCGACGGCGTCGGGGTGCTCCCCAAGGAGATCCTCTCCTCCCCGCGGCGCCTGGTAGGGAGGTGAACGGGATCACGCTGATCCCCCTCCTCCCGAGCGAGCACCGCTTCCCGTTCGCGGGCGGGGGCGACGGCGCTTTACGCGAGGTCTCGAGGCGTGGAGGGCGCGGAGGAGGTCCTTCCGGCGAACCGGCGACCGGTGGTGCAGGCGGACCCGGTGCGGGCGGGAGCGGAGGGAGCCGGCGTCACTCCCCGCGGCGGGCGTCCGGCGGGGGGACGGCGCGGAAACCCCCGGCGGCCGGGCACTTCCCGGTCCCGCAACCGCAGCCGCCCTCCTTCCCGGAGAGGCTTCGCCGCAGATTCCTCCCCACCAGGAGGAGGCTGCCCGCGATCGCGGCTCCCACCACCGCCGCCTCCCACCACATCAGGCGGCCTTCTCGACGAGGATCTTCGCCGCCATCCCGCGGCCGAGGGCCAGGCGGCTCGCCCCGAGCCGGATGATCACCGGCCCCCGCCGGCCGCCGGAGAGGATCTCCAGCGTGACCCCCCGGAAGAGCCCCATGTTCGTGAGGCGCCGGGCCAGGCACTGCCCCCCCAGGATGCCCACGGCCCGGACGCGCTCGCCGGGGCGCTGCTCCGCGAGAGACTCGTACCGTCCTTCGCCGTCGGGCTTCCCCGACCAGGCCTCGAGCTCCCTGGGCGTCATCATCGACTATTCCTCCAGGAGCAACCGGAAGTGCGCCAGGTGCTCCGATTCGAGCGCCACCTGCGCCCGGGCGAACTCCTCCATGGCCACGTCGCCGGCCGCGGCCTCGAGGAGGTCCGCGTAGGCTTCCTGCGCTCCCTGCTCGAAGGCCACGGCGGTCCGGACCGCCTCCGCCCCCGTGGTCATCTCTCCCGGGAGCTGGACCTTCAGGTCGAGCGCCGGGACGCCGCCCATCTCCAGCACCTTCTCCGCCACCACCCGGGCGTGATCCATCGTCTCGCGCATGGCCTCGAGCAGCTCGTCGCGCAGGGCGAGCCGGTACATCCCCTTGATGGTGACCGCCATGTGGAGGTAGCGGATCGCCGCCTCCACCTCCTCGGCGTAGATCTCGTTCAGCGTCCGGAGGAGATCCGGTTTCTCCATCCCCTCACCGACCTTTCTCTTCCGTTCCGCCGGTCCCGTCCTTCCGGAACCGGCCGAAGGCGGCCAGGAACCGCCGGGCCTCGGAGGACCCGGACTCGATGAAGTCGAGGAGCCGCCGGGCCCGCTCCGCGGTCCGGGCGCTCACCAGGTGCTCCAGCTTGCAGGTGTCCTCCTCGGCCTGCTTCTCGTCCACCCCGAGCACCCGCACGAGCAGGTCCCGGAGCACGGCCTTCTTGGCCTGGATGGACTCCGCCACCTGCCGCCCCGCCTCGGAGAGCCCCAGGAAGCGCCGGTCGTCGTAGGTCACGAGCCCCTTCTGCTCCAGGCTCTTCAGGGTGATCGAAGCGCTCCCCCGGGTGATTCCCAGGTGCCGGGCCACGTCCGTGACCCGGGCGTAGCCGTACTCCTCGAGGAGCTCGGCGATGGCCACCAGGTGGTGGGCCACCGAGTGGGAGACCGGATCGTGCTCGTAGGTGCTCATGGTTCCGCGGCCGCAAGCGCATCAACTTCTGTATTACTTATATAACAATCGACGGCCGGGGCAAGGAATCTCCGAAAGCTCTCCCGCAGATACGATGGCCCCGTTTTATGTTTGGCCTACCAAACATCCGGTGGACAATCCTTCCAGGTCTCAGGCATGGATCCCTCCACCGGCCAGCGACGCGTCGTCATCCTCGGCAACCCCAACACGGGGAAGACGACGCTCTTCAACGCCCTCACGGGCCTGACCCAGCGCGTGGCCAACTACCCCGGGATCACCGTGGAGAAGGTGGCGGGCACCCTCGGACCCGGGGTCGAGGTCGTGGACCTGCCCGGCACCTACAGCCTGGCCGCCTACAGCCCGGAGGAGATGGTCACGGTCCGGGTCCTCCTCGGTGACCTGGCGGGGGAACCCCGGCCGGACCTGGCGGTGGTGGTGGCGGACGCGGGCAACCTGCCGCGGAATCTCTACCTCGCCACCCAGGTCATGGAGACGGGCATCCCGGTGATCGTGGCCCTGAACAAGTACGACCGCACGGAGCGCTCCGGGCTCCGCGTGGACGTGCCGGGCCTGGAGAGGAGCCTCGGGGTCCCCGTGGTTCCCACGGTGGCCACGAGACGCTCGGGGATCCGGGCGCTCCGGGAGGCGATCGAGGCGGGTCTGGACCGCGGCCCGCCCTCGGTCCCCTGGAGCTGGCCCGCCCCCGTGGACCGCGAGGTGGAAGCCCTGCGCGCCCGCTACGAGGCCCGGCCTTTCGTGCTCCGCCGGGCCCTGGTGGACGAGGGGGGTTCCTTCGAGGAAGCCCTGGCCACCCGGCTCGGGGAAGCGGCGCGGGAGGACCTCCGCGCGGCCCGGGAAAGGATCCGGGCGGACACCGGGGTGAGCCCGGAGGCGCTCGAGATCCGCATGCGCTACGGATGGATCCAGGAGGCGGTGCTCCCCCACGTGCAATCGGAGCCCCCCGGCACCACCTTCTCCGACCGGGTGGACGCCCTGCTCACGCACCGGTTCTTCGGCGCCGCCGTCCTGGTGATCGTGTTCACGGTCATGTTCCTCTCCATCTTCCAGTGGGCCGGGCCCTTCATGGACTGGATCGACGGCGCCTTCGGGGCGCTGGGGGAGGCGATCACCTCCGCCCTGGCGGGCACTGCGCTGGCGGGAGGGATCCTCCAGAGCTTCCTGGTGGACGGGCTCGTCTCCGGCGTGGGAAGCGTGCTCGTCTTCCTCCCCCAGATCGTCTTCCTCTTCCTCTTCATCTCCGTGCTGGAGGACTGCGGGTACCTGGCGCGGGCCGCCCTCCTTCTCGACCGGCTCCTCCGGAAGGTGGGTCTCTCGGGGCACAGCTTCCTCCCCCTGCTCAGCTCCTTCGCCTGCTCCGTACCCGGGATCATGGCCACCCGCACCATCGCCGACCGCCGGGACCGGCTGGCCACCATCCTGGTGGCCCCTCTCATGACCTGCTCCGCGCGGCTCCCCGTGTACGTCCTGCTCATCTCCGCCTTCGTGCCTCCGCTCACGCTGGCGGGGTTCGTGCCGTTGCAAGGCGTGGTCTTCACGTCGATGTACTTCCTGGGGATCGTGATCGCCGCGATCGTGGCCATGATCCTGAAGAGGACGCTCCTCCGGGGCCAAACCCCCCTCTTCGTCATCGAGCTGCCTTCCTACCGGTGGCCCGCGCCCCGCATCGTGGCCATCCGGGTGATCGACCGGGCCCGCGACTTCCTGGTGCGGGCGGGCACCGTCATCTTCGCCATGTCGATCATCGTGTGGGCGCTCGGGTACTTCCCCCGATCCGAGAGGACCCGGCGGAAGTACGAGGCGGAGCGGACCGCGGCCCGCACCACCCTCTCCGGCGCCGAGCGCGAGGCCCGGCTCCGGGAGATCGGCGCCCGCGAGAGCGGCGAGTACCTGAGGGGGAGCTTCCTGGGACGGATGGGCCGGGCCATCGAGCCCGCCGTCCGCCCTCTGGGCTGGGACTGGCGGATCGGGATGGCGGTGATCGCCTCCTTCCCCGCCCGTGAGGTGGTGATCTCCACCCTGGGGGTGATCTACGATCTCGGCCGGGGCGCGGAGGAAGAGGAGACGGGGCTGGTGGAATCCCTGCGCGCCTCCCGGTGGCCGGACGGTACGAAGGTCTTCGATCTGGCGGTGGCCCTCTCCCTCCTCGTCTTCTTCGCCCTGTGCTGCCAGTGTGCGGCCACCATCGCCACGATCCGCCGGGAGACCCACACCTGGCGCTGGCCGCTCTTCGTGTTCGGGTACATGACGGCGCTCGCCTGGGTGATGGGCCTGGTCACCTACCAGGTCGCCTCCGCCCTCCTTTCGTGAGGGTGATCAGCGACCCGCCCGGAGAAGGAAGTACGGGGGGCCCCGCGATCCTCTCTCCACCTCGAGAAGCCGCCGCACGGGGATCCCCGCCCCCGCGATCTCCCGCTCCCCCCGGGGGTTCGTGAGCACGTACGCCGTCCCCCGCTCCCGGACCGCCTCCTCGACCTCGGGCAGGCGGGACGGGCGCTTGGAACGCCGGAGGTAGTAGAGGACCACGTTGGCCCCGCTCCCCGTCCGGTAGACGAGGAGCGGCCGGTCGCGGGGCACCGCCTCCCGCACCCGCTCCACGAACCCCTTGATCCTTCCCGGTTCCCGGAAACGCTCGGGGATGACGTGGTCCACGACGACGAGCCCCGCGAGGAAGAGGAGGAACCCGGCCAGCGCCAGGGGCACGGCGCGGCGAAGGCGGGCGATCGCCGCCCCGGAGAGCACGGCGGCGGCGGGCAGCAGCGGAAGGAGGTAGTCCGCGCGCTTGCTCGAGAAGAGGCTCATGGCCAGGAACCCCCCCGCGAACCAGCAGAGGGGAAGGCCGAGCCGGAAGGAGGGATCCGCCTTCCGCGCCCTCCCCGCCAGGGCCAGGCCGAAGGGGAGGGCGAACACCCAGGGCAGGAACCGCCCCGGGAAGATGAAGAGGTACTGGTAGATCGGCTGGCGGGCCCCCACCGCATGGCGGGTGAGCTCCCCGGTCACCATGGTGCGGACCAGGGCGTCCCCCTTCTGGAGGAAAGCGGGCACCGCCCAGGCCAGGACCACCAGGAGCAGCACCGCCCCCCCCGGCCCCGGAGAAAGGCGCCGGAGGGAGGGGCGGTCCCGGCGGAGGAGGGCGAAGGGGACGACGGCCGCCCCCCCGAACACCAGGGCCGCGGGGCCCTTGGCCAGCACCGCGAGGCCGAGCCAGAAGAACGAGAGGATGCCCCACCGCCTTCCCTCTCCGTCGAGGGCCCGGAGCGCGGCGCCCACCGCGAGGAGCACCAGGAGCGCGTGGAGCATGTCCGGACGGAGGATCGTGGCCGTCTGGACGAAGACGAGGTTCCCGGCCACCGCGAGCCCGGCGAGGAGGGGCACGGGCGGCGGGGCCAGGCGCCGGGCGAGGAGGACGGTGAAGAGGACGAGCAGGAGCCCCTCCAGTACCGAGGGCATCCAGAGCGCGAGCTCCGAGGGATCGCCGGCCAGGCGGGCCGAGGCCAGGGCGACCCAGACCGCGAGGGGCGGCTTGGTGGGGAGCTTCTCCCCCTTCTCCAGGGGGACGAGGAGGTGCCCCGTGTTCCAGGCGTAGAGCACGTACTGGGCGGTCTTCGCCTGGTCCCCCCCGCACTCCATGTCCCGGGGACCCGCCAGTCGCACGGCCAGGAGGAGGGCGGCCAGGACCAGGGGGATCACCAGATCCCGCCGGGCGAAGAGGGCGATCGGTCTCATGAGGGTCGCGGTCTCCCGGAACGCGGGCGGCCGGGATCCGGACGCGGCGGCGCCCGGCCCGGCCCGTCATTGTAGGATTCCGCAGTCCCTTTCCTTTGGACGGAAGGACCCGTTTCCCCGGAGAATGCGCCGGATGGAAACGGAACCCGTCCGCTACTCCTGCGTGCTCCCCGCCTACAACGAGGAGGGGTCGCTTCCCCGCATCGAGACGGAGCTCCTGCCCGTGCTCCGGAGCCTGGACGGGCCCTTCGAGCTCGTGATCGTGGACGACGGCTCCACGGACGGGAGCCCCGAGATCCTCCGGCGATTCCTCCGGGAGATCCCGGAGTGCGTGGTCTACCGGCTCGACCGGAACTGGGGGCTCTCCTCGGCCCTGGACGCGGGCTTCAAGGCCGCGCGGGGCGAGGTGATCATCACCCTGGACAGCGATCTCCAGAACGACCCCGC
>JAOZQC010000237.1 GCA_029932425.1 Planctomycetota bacterium
TTCGACGTGAACCTGAAGCGGGCCGCCCTCTGGCGGGAGCCGCGGCCCGCCCGGGCGGGGATCGTGCTGCTCGTCACCGCGGGCCTCTGCGGGCTCCTGCTGGCCACCGCCAAGCACCCGGTCTGGCCGCTCATCGTCCCCACCATCGGCGTGGGCACCCTCATGGCCCTCCCCGGGATCGCGGGGGCTCGCGGCCGCTTCCTGGCCTGGCTCGCCGGCCGGAGCCTGCCCTTCTACGTGTTCACCTGGTTCCTCGTGGTGACGGTGGTGCTCACCGTCATCGGCACGCTGTTCCGGGGACCGGGGTGGAGCTTCACCCTCCCCTGGCGAGACGGGATCTACTGAGATGGGCGAAGGAATCGATCTGCGCCTCGGTCTCCTGGTCCGGATCTTCGCCGTCCTCTCCGTGCTGTTCGTGGCCGCCCTGGCCTGGGCGCCGGCCCGGGATTCCCTCGCGGAGTGGCGGGACGTCCAGGAGACCTACAACCGGCGCGCGGCGAGCCTGGGCCGGGACCCCGTGGAGACCGGCATCCGGCAGATCTGGAACCCCGAGCTCGGCGTGGTGGACCGGTGCGTCACGTGCCATCTCGGGATGGGGGGAGGAGAGCCGCTGCCCGGACCGGGACCGTTCGGAGAGCATCCCCCCGTGCCCCACGATCCGGAGGAGATCGGTTGCACCGTCTGCCACGGGGGGCAGGGGCGGGCCCGGGGGAAGGCGGCGGCGCCCGGGGAGGTGGCGCACGGGGACGCGCCGCTCCGGCCCGCGTCGCGGCTCGAGGCCGGGGGCGGGAGCTGCCACACCGCGATCCCCGTGGGATCGCCCGGCCCCGTGGACCGGGGACGGGATCTCGTGGCGCGGTACGACTGTCTCGCCTGCCACCGGATCGACGGCCGGGGGGGCGGACGCGCCGCCCCCGACGAGCCCCGGGACCTCTCGGGAATCGGGCTTTCGGGGATCCCCGAGGGCTGGCACGAGGACCACGAGGAGCGGGCCGCCGCCGACCCCTCCGGCCTCTTCGGGGAGGCCTACGGCCCCATCCCGGAGGAGGACCTCGCGGCGATCGAGGCCTACCTGGAGACGCGGGTCGCCATGCCGCGCCTTGCCGAGGGGAAGCGCCTCTTCTTCCTGAGGGGCTGCCTCGGCTGTCACGCCGTGAACGGCACGGGGGGGAGCGAGGGGGCCGACCTCACCGCGGAGGGCCGGAAGGCCGCCCGGGAGCTGGTGTTTCCCGCCGGTTTCCGCGGCCCGCGGACCGCCTTCGCCTGGCAGGTGGAGCATCTGCTCGCCCCCGCCGAGATGGTGGAGGGAAGCCGGATGCCGGACCAGGGCCTCGGGAGGGACGAGGCGGAGAAGATCGCCCTCTACCTCCTCTCGCTCCGGGGGAGGAAGGTGCCCGCCCGGTACCTCCCCCCGGACCGGGTGCGCCGGGAGCGGCTCTCGGAGCGGGAGTTCGGAACGGACGGCGCGACGCTCTACCGGGTCTTCTGCTCCTCCTGCCACGGGCCCGGTGCGGGCGGGCGCCCCTTCGGGGAGATGGGGGAGGCCTTTCCCGCGATCGCGGGCGGGGACTTCCTGGCGGTGGCGAGCGACGCGTTCCTCCGGAAGACGATCGCCGAGGGACGGCCCGGGCGCCGCATGGCGGCCTGGGGCGGCTCGGAAGCGGGACTGCGTCCCGCGGAGCTCCGCCGGCTGGTGGCCTGGCTCCGGTCCCGGGAGCCCGAGCCTCCTTCTCCGGAAGCGGTGGAAGCGGCCCGGCCGGACGCGGCCCTCGGCCGCCGGACCTGGCTCGAGGAATGCGCCGTCTGCCACGGCGAGCGCGGGGAAGGAGGCATCGGCCCCTCCCTCCGGTCCCCGGCCTTCGGGAGCCTCGCCTCGCCCCGCTTCCTCTACCGGACCCTGGCGGAGGGACGGCCCGGCACGGCGATGGGCTCCTACCGCCGCTTCGACGCCGTGACCTTCGCCTCCCTCATCGCCCGGGTGAGGAGCCTGTCCGGGGAGCCTCTCCGGCCGGCGGACCCGGTGCCGGCGGGGGACGCGGTTCGGGGCGGGACCCGCTACGAGGCCTCGTGCGCTTCCTGCCACGGCGCGGCCGGAGAGGGCGGCAGGGGGCCCGCCGTCGGCGGACCCGGCTTCTGGGCCGCCGCGGACGAGGGCTTCCTGGTGGCCTCGCACCTCCGCGGCCGTTGCCGGGACGCCGCGGGGGACCCGGTCCCGCCCGCCGAGCCCCGCGACCTCGCGGACGTGGCGGCCTGGCTGAAGGCCCGCTCCCGCGTGCCGCGGGCGGCCCTCGAGGGAAGGCACGTCACGGGAGACCCGGCGAACGGGCGGGAGCTCTACCTCCGCGTCTGCGCGGGATGCCACGGAGAGAACGGCGAGGGCCGGGAGGCCCCCGCCCTCGCCAACGAGGCCTTCCTGCGGGCGGCGAACGACGGGTACCTGCAGGCCACCATCGCCCGCGGCCGGCGGGGCACCGCCATGCCCGCCTTCGGCCGCGATCAACCGGAGTTCCCCCGGCTCTCGGGGCGGGAGATCGACGATATCGTCTCGTTCCTTCGCTCCCTCGGGGGCGGCGGGCGGGAGAAGGAGTGAGCATGAAGGAGAAGGAGAGAGGCTCCGGACTGACCCGGCGGCAGTTCATGGAGGCCGCCGCGGGGCTCGGATTCTCGGCCCTCGTCTCGCAGGCGTTCCCGGTCCTCGCCCTGGCGGGCCGGGACAACCCCCTGGCGCGGAAGGTGGGGCGGGACTGGGAGAGGGTCTACCGGGACCTCTTCCGGGCGGACTCCACGTTCCACTTCCTCTGCGCGCCGAACGACACCCACAACTGCCTCCTCACGGCCTACGTCAAGAACGGCGTGGTGGTGCGGATCGGTCCCTCCTACGGGTACGGCCGGGCCACGGACCTGGACGGCCGCCGCCCCAGCAGCCGCTGGGATCCCCGCTGCTGCCAGAAGGGGCTCGCCCTCACCCGCCGGTTCTACGGCGACCGGCGGATCCGGAGTCCCATGGTCCGCAAGGGCTTCAAGGAGTGGGTGGAGAAGGGCTTCCCCCGCGACCCCGCCACGGGCCGGCCGCCCCCCGAGTTCTTCCGGCGGGCCCGGGAACCCTTCGTGCTGGTGAGCGCCGACGAGGCGGCCGCCATCGTGGCGAGGGCTCTCGAGAACATCGCGCGGACCTACTCCGGGGAGGAGGGACGGAAGCGACTCGAGGCCCAGCACGCGGACCCCCTTTCCATCGAGGCGATGGAGGGGGCGGGCACGCGGACGCTCAAGTTCCGGGGAGGAATGCCGCTCCTGGGCATGACCCGGGTCTTCGGGCTCTACCGGATGGCGAACTCCATGGCCCTTCTCGACGCCGCGATCCGGAAGGTGGGGCCGGAGGAGGCCAAGGGCGGGAGCGGCTTCGACAACTACTCCTGGCACACCGATCTGCCTCCGGGACACCCCATGGTCACGGGCCAGCAGACCGTGGACTTCGACCTCTCCGCCGTGGAGCATTGCCGGCTCGTGCTGGTGTGGGGGATGAACTGGATCACCACCAAGATGCCGGACGCCCACTGGCTCACCGAGGCGCGGCTGAAGGGGACCAAGGTGGTGGTGATCGCCTGCGAGTACAGCGCCACCTGCACGAAGGCGGACGAGGCCATCGTGGTGCGGCCGGGCACCACCCCGGCCCTCGCGCTGGGCCTGGCCCAGGTGATCGTCGAGGAGAAGCTCTACGACGAGGCGTTCGTCAAGCGGTTCACGGACCTGCCCCTCCTCGTGCGCATGGACGACCTCACGATGCTCCGGGCCGCGGACGTCTTCCCCGGGTACCGGAACCGCCCCCTCTCCCGCACCCGCGTCACGAAGGCCGGCGACAAGGCGGAAGCCGTCTGGAAGCAGACGGCGCAGGTGCTTCCCGAGGAGCTGAGGGAGAGCTTCGGGGACCATCTCGTGTGGGACGCGGTCTCCGGGAAGCCGCGCGCCGTGACCCGGGACGACGTGGGGGAGCACTTCGATCGCCTGGGGATCGACCCCGCGCTCACCGGCACCTTCCGGATCAAGCTCGCGGACGGCCGGGAGGTGGAGGTCCGGACCGTGTTCGATCTCGTGCGGCGGCACCTCCGGGACAGCTGCACCCCGGAAGCCACGGAGGCCGTCACCTGGGCGCCGAAGGAGGCGGTGATCTCCCTGGCCCGGGACATCGCGAAGCACCGGGGCCGGACCCTGTTCGCGGTGGGCATGGGACCGAACCAGTTCTTCAACAACGACCAGAAGGACCGCGCCCAGTTCCTGCTCGCCGCCCTCACCGGGAACGTCGGGCGGCTCGGAGGCAACATCGGGAGCTACGCCGGGAACTACCGCGTGGCCCTGTTCCAGGGCTTCCCGCAGTGGATCGGGGAGGATCCCTTCGACCTGGAGCTCGACCCGGAGAAGCCGGCCCGGGTGAAGAAGTACTGGCGCGCGGAATCCGCGCACTACTACAACCACGACGACCACCCCCTGCGGGTGGGGGACCGGGTCTTCACCGGGAAGACGCACATCAACTGTCCCACCCGGTCGCTCTGGTTCGCCAACGCGAACTCGATCCTGGGGAACGTGAAGTGGCACTACCACCTGGTGACGAACGTCCTTCCCCACATCGAGATGATCGCGGTGAACGACTGGTGGTGGTCCACGAGCTGCGAGTGGGCGGACGTGGTGTTCGGGGTGGATTCCTGGGCGGAGCTGAAGCACCCCGACATGACGGCCTCCGTCACGAACCCCTTCCTCACCATGTTCCCGCGGACGCCGCTCCCCCGCACCCACGACACGCTCGGGGACATCGAGGTCCTGGAGCGGGTGGGATCCCAGCTCGCCCGGCTGACCGGGGACCCCCGGTTCGAGGACTGCTGGAAGTTCGTGAAGGAGGGAAGGACGGAGGTCCACCTGCAGCGGATCCTCGACCACAGCTCCTGCACCCGGGGCTACGACGCCGGGGACCTCGAGGAGAAGGCGAAGCGGGGGATCCCCACGCTGATGATGCACCGCACCTATCCCAAGGCGGTGGGGTACGAGCAGACCGAGGAGTCCCGGCCCTGGTGGACCAAGACCGGGCGCCTCGAGTTCTTCCGGGAGGAGCCGGAGTTCCGGATGCACGGGGAAACGCTGCCCGTGCATCGCGAGCCCATCGACTCCACGTTCCACGAACCGAACGCGATCCTCGCCGCGGACCACCCCGCGATCCGGCCCCTGGGCCCGGAGGACTTCGGGGTCGCCGGCGACGACTTCTCGTGCGAGGTGCGCCAGGTGCGGAACGTCGTCCACGGCTGGCGGGAGCTGGTGAAGACCTCCCATCCCCTGGCCGCGAAGGGGTACCGGTTCGTCTTCCACACGCCGAAGTACCGTCACGGCGCCCACACCATGCCCGTGGACACGGACCAGATCGCGCTCCTCTTCGGTCCCTTCGGCGACATCTACCGCCGGGACAAGCGCATGCCCTACGTCGGCGAGGGCTACGTGGACATCCACCCGGAGGACGCGAAGGGGCTCGGGATCGAGGACGGCGACTACGTCTGGATCGACTCCGACCCCGAGGATCGCCCCTTCCGCGGCTGGCGGAAGAACCGCGAGATGTACAAGGTGGCCCGGTTGCTCTGCCGCGCCCGGTACTACCCGGGGACGCCGCGCGGGGTGACCCGGATGTGGTTCAACATGTACGGCGCCACCCCGGGCAGCGTCGAGGGCCGGGAGAAGAGGAAGGACGGCCTGGCGAAGAACCCCCGCACGGGCTACCAGGCCATGTTCCGGTCCGGGAGCCACCAGAGCGCCACCCGCGGCTGGCTCCGGCCCA
>JAOZQC010000238.1 GCA_029932425.1 Planctomycetota bacterium
GGCCGGCCGTGCCCGCCCGCCCGGGAGAGCAGCCGGGCGGGAGCCCCGGGGGCCAGGATCCCGGCGGAGACCAGGGGTCCGTCCTCCAGCCGCTCCCGGAGGGGCCCGGCCAGCGGCCCCCGGGCCCAGAGCCCCAGCGGCACCGGGAACCCCATCTTGTCCCGCCGGGCGAGGGTGGCGGGGGGCACGAGGCCCCGCGCCGCCACCCGCAGGATGTGCTTCAGCTCCCCGTCCCGGAACGCCTTCCGGGAGGGGATCCTCGCCCCGAACGCCACCACCCCGGGATCGAGGAGCGGGACCCGGGACTCGAGCGAGCGGGCCATGGACACCCGGTCCTCCACGTGGAGGAGCGCGGGGAGCAGCGTCCGGCGCTCCCAGGAGACCATCCGGTGGAAGGGGTCTCCGTCCTCCTCCCGGAAGGCGTCGCCGAAGGCCCCCCGGGCGTCGTAGGCCGCCCAGTCGTCCCGGAGGGCGGGGCCCAGGAGGTCGTCCAGTCCCTGCCCCCGGAACACGAGCCGGAAGAACCGGTCCTCGAAGGGATCCCCCGACCCCTCCGCCAGGTGGTGGCGGACGAGCGGCTCGTAGGACCGGAGATCGGGAGGCAGGGCGGCGGGGTCGAGACGCCCCTCGCGCTCCAGCCAGGCGATGCGGTGCCGGGCGTACCCGCCGAACGCCTCGTCCGCCCCCTGGCCGTTGAGGACCACCACCACCTCCTCCGAGGCCCGGCCCGCCACCACGAGGGCGGGAAGGGAGCCCGGCCCGGCCACCGGGCCCTCCAGGACCGCGGCCAGCTCCTCGAGGTGGCGGAGGAGATCCTCCGGCCGGACCGGGACCTCCACCGGCGCCAGCCCCAGGGCGGCGGCCGCCGCCCGCGCCTGGGGCCGCTCGTCGTAGGCCGGTCCCTCCTCGAAGTAGCCGGTGAACGCGGGAAGGCCGGGGCCGCGCTCCCGGGCGGCCAGGGCCGCCACCAGGGTGGAGTCGAGGCCTCCGGAGAGCGTGACGCCCAGGGGCACGTCGGCCCGGAGCGCTTCCCGCACCGCCTCCTCGATCCGCGCGCGGAGTCCGGCCCCCAGCTCCTCCTCCGGACCCTCCTCCTCCGCCCCGTAGGCCACCTCGAAGAACCGGCGGACGCGCACCGATCCCTCCCGGGCCTCCAGGAGGGTTCCCGGGGCGAGGGCGTGCACCCCCTCGAGGAGCGTGCGCTCCCCCAGGGGGACCTGGAAGGCCAGACGCTCGAGCAGCGCCGCGCGGTCGATCCGCGGGCGCCCCGGCTCCCCCGCCAGGAGCGCCCGGGCCTCCGACGCGAACCGGATCTCCCCGCGCCCGGCGTCCCGGCGCCAGAGGAGGGGTTTCACGCCGAAGGGGTCGCGGGCGAGGAGGAGGGTCCGGCCGCCGTCCGCGAGGTGGCCCAGGGCGTACATGCCGGAGAGCTCCGGGAGGACCTCCGGCCCCCGGCGCGCGAGCAGGTGGAGGAAGACCTCCGTGTCCGAGCGGGTGGCGAAGGCCACCCCGGCCGCGGCGAGCTCCGCCCGGTGCCGGGAGTGGCGGAAGATCTCCCCGTTCAGGGTGAGCGCATCCCTCCCGTCCGGGGAGACCATGGGCTGGGCGCCGCCGTCCCGGTCGATCACCGCGAGGCGGCGGTTTCCGATCAACCCCGATCCCAGGCGCACCACTCCCTCCCCGTCCGGCCCCCGGTGGGCCAGGGCGGAGAGGACCGGGACCAGGGCCTCCCCCGGAGGCGCGGGGCCCCCGTCCAGCCGGAAGATGCCCGCGATCCCGCACATCAGCCGCCTCCCTCCCCCGGCCGGAGGACCGCGAACCAGGCCAGCGCCGCCCGATCGCGGACCAGGGCGCCCCCCGCCCCCGTCCCCCCGACGAGGCGCCGGAGGTCCTTCCTCCCGAAGACGTGGAGATGTCCCGGAGCCCGGCCCGGGGGGAGACCCCGGAGCAGGAAGTCCAGGCGAAGGAACCGGACGGCCCTCTTCAGGGCGAGGATCGGGATGTCGTCGGGGATCGAGATCACCACCCGCCCCCCGGGGACCGTGACGCGCAGCGCTTCCGCGAGGACCGTCTCCGGCGCCGGGCAATGCTCGAGCACCTCCGCCAGCACCACCCGCGGGAAGGTCCCCGCGGGAAAGGGGAGCGCCTCCGCGGAGCCCGCCACCCGAAGCGGGGTGGCCACGGTCCCCCCCCGGAGCAGAGCCTCCCGGTCGATGTCGAGGGCCACGAGCCGGGCCCCGCGGGCGGCCAGCCGCCGCCCGAGGAGCCCCTCCTCGGCCCCCACGTCCAGGACCCGACTCCCCCGGAGGGACCCGCACCGGAGGAGGACCCCCGCCCGCCGCCGGGCCTCCACCGCCCGGACCAGCGGGTTTCCGTGCTCCTCGATGCGGCGCATGGGCCGCGCCCGGTTCAGCTCGCGGTTCCAGGCGCGGGGGTCCCGCGGGGGCCGGAGCCGCGGCGGACGGCCCTCGCCTCTCGCCTCTCCTCTCTCTCCCGCGCGCGCGCCGCGCGCGCGAGCGGGACCCGTCCGGACCGGGGCACGGAGGCCGGGGGAGGAGGCGAGGCGGCGGAGGAAGGCCAGGTGCCGCAGCGCCGTCCGGAACGGTCTCATCTTCGAACGGCCCCGCCTCCGGGGGGCGAGCCGCGAGGGGACCTCCCGCACCCGCGCCCCCGCGAGCACGAGCCGCGCGAGCACCTCCGCCGCGGCCAGGAAGTCGTCCGCCTCGTAGCGGAGGCGGTCCACCACCGGGCGGCGGTAGGCGCGGAAGGCGCAGGTGGGAGCGGTGAAGGCGGGGCCCGGAACCCGGAGGGCCAGGCGATAGAGGAAGGCCGTCCCCCGGGAGAGGATCCGGCGCGGGAGCGGCGCCTCCGCCCTTCCCCCCCTCGCGAAGGGGCTCGCGGCGGCCACGTCGGCGTCCCCCAGGGCGTCGTGCAGGGAGAGCACGTCCTCCACGGGGTAGGTGGCGTCGGCGTCGTAGCAGACCACCACCCGGCCCCGCGCGGCGGAGAAGCCCGTGCGCATGGCGGCCCCGAAACCCCGGTTCCGGGCATGGACGAGCACCCGGCGGTCCCGCCCCCGGGAGGCGAAACCCCGGAGCAGGTCCCGGGTCCCGTCCCGGGACCCGTCGTCCACGAAGAGGACCTCCACGTGGAGACCCCGCCGGGCACACAGGTCCCGGAGCCGCTCGAGCCGGGGGAACAGGTCCGGGAGGGCCTCCTCCTCGTCGAAGCAGGGGACGACCACGCTGAGATCGGGAACGGGGAACACGAGGCGGATAGTCTACAATCGCGACCATGGTGAGGCGGATCCGATTCGTCACGTTCGGATGCAAGGTGAACCAGTACGAGACCCAGGTCCTCCGGGAACGGGCGCGGGCCGGGGGATACCGGGAGTCCGACGGCGAAGCCGAGCTCATCGTGGTGAACACCTGCACCGTGACGGGCCGGGGGGGGGAGAAGGCCCGCCGGGCGGTACGGCGCCTGGCCCGGGAGAACCCCGGGGCCCGGATCCTGGTCACCGGCTGCTACGCGGCGAGCGATCGCGCCACGGTCCGCACCCTCCCCCGGGTGGCGGGGGTCTACGGCCCCGCGGAACGCGAGGATCTCCTCGAACGTCTCGGTCCCGGCCCCCGGGGCGCCTTCATCGAGAGGAGGGTGCTCGGCTTCCGCGGGCATACCCGGGCCTTCGTGAAGATCCAGGACGGCTGCCCTCTCCGCTGCTCGTACTGCATCATCCCCGCCGTGCGCCCGCGCCCCGCCTCCAAGCACCCCGACACCGTGGTCCGGGAGGTGCGGGCGCTGGTGGAGGCGGGCCACCGGGAGGTGATCCTCACCGGGATCCACCTGGGGGCCTACGGCGGAGACCGCCCCGTCTCCCGGGGGGAAGGGGCGCTGGCGGAGCTCGTCCGGCGGATCCTCGACGAGACGGACCTGCCGCGGCTCAGGCTCTCCTCCCTCGAGGTCCACGAGGCGGACGGCCCCCTGCTCGAGCTCCTCGCCGGCCGGCCCCGCCTGGCCCCCCACCTCCATCTCCCTCTCCAGTCCGGCTCGCCCCGCATCCTCCGCCGGATGCGCCGTCGCTACGATCCGGAGGAGTTCCGGGAGCGCGTGGGCGCCATCCGCAAGGCGATTCCCGACGTCGCGCTCTCCACGGACGTGATCGTGGGGTTCCCGGGCGAGACGGAGGAGGACTTCGCCGCCACCCTCCGGATGATGCGGGAGTGCCGGTTCATGAGGACCCACGTCTTCCCCTTCTCCCCCCGTCCGGGGACGCCCGCCGCCGACCTGCCCCGCCCCGTGCCCGGTCCGGAGATCCGGCGGCGCGCCGCGGAGTGCGCGCGGGAGGGCCGGGTCCTGGCCCGGGCCTTCGCCCTCGGCCTCGCGGGACGCACCGCCCGGCCGCTCCTCGAGAGCCGCCGGGTCCGGGGCTTCCTCACCGGGCTCACGGGGCGGTACGTCCGCGTCTTCCTGGAAGGGCCGGACGCCTGGATGAACCGGATCCTCCCCGTCCGCCTGGAGGCGCCGGTGGCCGGCGGCCTGCGGGCCCGGCCGGAGCCGGGGAGCGTCCCGGCCCCCGCCGCCGCCGGAGCGGCGGGAGGAGAGCGGTGAGCGGGGCCGCCCGCCGCCCGCCGCCGGAGCTGGCCCGGATTCTCTTCGGCGGGGACCGCGTGCTGCTCGTCTCCCACGTCCCTCCGGACGGGGACGGGCTGGGGGCCGGCCTCGCCCTCGTCCGGGCGCTCCGGAAGCGCGGGAAGGAGGCGGTCTTCGCCGCGGGGGGCGAGGTGCAGCGGTGCCTCCGCTTCCTGGCCCGGCCCGGAGAGATGGACACGAGCCCCTCCGGCCCCCCGGGCCCGTTCGACGTGGCCGTGTCCCTGGACTCCGCGAGCCAGGAGCGTCTGGGAGAGCTGGGATCCCTCTGCCGGCGCAGCCGGCACTTCCTGAACATCGACCACCACGCCGGGAACCGGCGTTTCGCGGACCTGAACTGGGTGGACGGGGCGTCGCCCGCCGTGGGGGAGATGGTGGTCCGCCTGCTCGAGGACACGGGGATTCCCCTCACCCGGGAGACGGCGGTCCCCCTCTACGTGGCCCTCGTCACCGACACCGGGCGGTTCAGCTACTCGAACACCGGGCCCGCCGCCCACCGCACGGCCGCCGCGCTTCTGGCCACCGGCTTCGACCCCTCGGAGATCACGGATCGTCTCTACCGCTCGATCCCGGAGCCGTTCCTCCGGCTCACGGGTCTCGCGATCGGGGCCCTCCGCCGGGACGCGGGCGGGCTCGTCGCCCACGTGACGCTGACCCCCGAGATGCTCCGGGAGAGCGGCGCCGACCCCCTGGACGCGGGCGACGTGGTGACGATCCCCGTCTCCCTGGAGGGGGTGGAGGTGGGGGTCCTCTTCCGCCCGGCCCCGGACGGCGGCGGCACGAAGGTCAGCCTGCGCTCGCGGCGGTGGTTCTCCGTGAGCGACCTCGCCGCCCGCTGGGGCGGCGGGGGGCACGAGCGGGCCGCGGGGGCCACCCTCCCCCACCCCCGGGACCGGGCCCGGGCGACGGTGCTGCGGGCGCTGCGGGAGGCGCTCGAGGCGGGGGAGGGGGAGCCCTCGTGAGAGAGGAGGCGCGCAGGCTGGCCGCGGAGCTCAGGGCCGTGCTCGAGGCGGAGCGCGAGACCCCCGGCGCCGGGCATCTCGTCGTCCCCCGGGCCGCGCCGTCCCCGCCGTCCCCCGCGGAGGTCCTGGCGCAGGTGGCCCTCGAGGTCCGGGCCTGCGCCCGCTGCGGCCTCTCCCGGACCCGCACCCGGACC
>JAOZQC010000239.1 GCA_029932425.1 Planctomycetota bacterium
GAGGCGCACGTGCGGAGCAGTCGGCGGACGGAGTTCACGTCCACCGCCTCCGGGGGGTGGACGACCACGTCGTTGGCCGGGGGGAGTCGCCGCAGCGCCGGAAGCGAGGCCTCCGGGTGCTCGGGGTCGAACCTGACCAGGGCGAGCTCCGGTCCGTCGTGGGCCGCGGACAGGCAATGGGTTGGACCCAGGTGGTCCCGCCAGGAACCCGTCAGGCGGGTGGATTCGTGGACATGGCCGTGAAGGGTGACGAGCGGTTGTCTCCTCTCGATGAAACGTCGTACCGCGATGCTTCCCACATGCACGTCGAGGGGTACGTGCTCGACTTTCTTCCCGTCGAGCGCGGCGCGGTCGAGCTTCGTGCGATAGGGCGGTGTGTGAAAAAGCATGATGGCTCGGGAGAGGTCGGAGTCCCCCACGAGCCGATCCAGGTCATCCGCGATGGTTGCATAGCGGATCTCGGACTTCGACACCGGAACGCTCCGGTGCCCGGATTCGGGAGAAACGCATCCCGGATCCACGTACCGCGAGACATCGTATTCTTCCCAGTCCTTGAGGGTGAAGGGGGATGGCGGCACGAAAGAGTAGCCGAAAACGAGGTGTCCCTCCCAGTCGCAGCGCCGGCCGTGAACGTAGTTCCACACCCCTTCGGCCGCCGCCGCCCGAACCCGGGGCTCCTCGCTTCTCGGGTCATCGTTGCCGAGGATGAGGAAGACTTGCGGAGCCTTCGGACCGAGGTCGACCTGCAAGGATCGGAATCCGGCGACGAGGACATCCTCGATGAAGTCCTCGTAGGAATCCGCGTCGGGTGAGGCAAAGCCCCCGAACATGGGCAGGAGGTCGCCGCCGAGGAAGACGCCGGCGGGGCTCTCCCGGCGGATGGCGGCGAAAAGGGCGTGATACCGACGGAGATCGCCGTGGAGGTCGGACACGAAATGGCAGAGGGGCAAGGGAGGGTCCTCCGCACCGGGCAGACGACGGAAACGCTGGAATTGTACCGCCCGCATCCTGTGGCGCAGCACGGGAACCTCTGCCGGGTTGCGGCGGGGGGAGGAAGGAGGATCGGTCGCCCGCGTCGCGCGGAGGTCCGCGGGAGAGCGGAGGGAGGGAGCCTCCCGGGGTGCCCCGGAGGCGGAAACGGCCGCACGCCGCTCGCGGGCGGTTCGGGAGCCGTGGTTCCCAGGTTGCCGGGGGCGGGCCGGGGCACCGCCCCGCCTTTGGGCACGAGGCGGATCCGGCCGGGCGAAGACCGTTCCTTCCGCTGCAGATAGAGGTCTCTCGGCCCTCGGCACCCGCGCATCCCGGGGGGAAAAGGAGAAGGCCCCGGGAGGATGCACCGCCACCCCTCCCCTCCTCGGCGGGGTACTCCGGCGTCCTCCCGGTGGGTGACCGGGGAGAGCTCGAGGATCTCCCGCCTCACGGGAAGGAAGCCCGTGGCGGGAGGCCTGCCCCGGGGGCCGGCGGGCCCTCGTGGAAGCGGGGGCTCCTCCCCGCGAAAACGCCCCTTTCGCCCCGCCGCGGCCTCCGGGGTCCGGTTCCACGACCGCGGCGCCCCGGAAAGGAAGGGGGTCCGGATCTGCAGTTTTCCCCGCGGGAATCCGATAGGGAATCGGCGGCGGCTGGAAGCGAGCGCGATGAACGGGAATGGGGATCTTCGGATTCTGCTCGTAGGCGGGGACCGGGCGGACCGGGAGGCGGCGGTCCGGGCGCTCGGATCGGCGTTCCCCGCCGCGCTCGTGTCCGTGGCGGAGGACCCGGACGGGCTCGATCAGGCCCTGCTCGGAGGGGCCTACGATCTCGTGCTCGCCCACCGGGATCTCCCCTGGTCCTCGCTCCGGAGCACCCTGCGCGCCGTCCGCTCGCGGAACCCGTCCTGCACCGTGACCCGGCTCCCCCGCGGCGCCCCGCCGGACCGGGTGGTCGACATCGCCCGGCGGGCCCTGGTCCGCCACGCCGAGCGGCGGGCCGCCCGGGAGCGCGAGGCGCGGTTCCGATCGCTCTTCGATCACCTGCCGGTGGGCATCTACCGGACCACGCCCCAGGGCCGCATCCTCGACGCCAACCCCGCCCTGGCCCGCCTGCTCGGGGTGCCGGACGTGGGAAGCCTCCTGGCCGCGAACGTCGAGGACTGCTACGCGGACCCCGCGGACCGGGCGGCGTGGCGGGACCGCATGGAGAGGGACGGGGTCGTCCGGAACTTCGTGATCCGGCTCCGGCGCCCGGACGGCACGGCGGTCTGGGTCTCGGACAGCGCCTTCGCCGTCCGGGACGAGGAGGGGCGCATCCTGTGCTACGAGGGAGCGCTGGAGGACCTCACCGCGCTCCGGTGGGCGGAGGAGACCCTCCGGCGGCGGGAAGGGATTCTCGAGGCCCTGGCCGACGCCGCCCAGCGCTTCCTGCGCTCCCCCTCGTGGAGGGAGGACATCGAGGCCGTGCTGGCGGGGCTGGGGTCCGCCGCCGACGTGGACCGGGTGTACATCTTCGAGAACGTGGCCTCCTCCGACGGGCGGCCGCTCAGCGCCCAGCGCCACGAATGGGTCCGGGATGGGATCCGCCCGGAGATCGCGAACGAGGGGATGCTTCCCTTCGACTGGCGGGCCCACGGCGTGGAGCAGTGGGCCCGCGCCCTGGAGAAGGGGGAGAACGTGAGGATCCGGGTGGCCGAGAGCCCCGAACCCGTGCGGGGCTTCCTCGAGGCCCAGGACATCCGGTCGATCCTCCTGGTCCCCATCCACGTGAAGGGAACGTGGTGGGGGTTCATCGGGTTCAACGCCTGCCGGGAGGAGCGGGAGTGGACGGCGGCGGAGGCGGACGTTCTCCGGGCGGCGGCGGGAATCCTCGGGGCCGCCGTCCTGGGCCGGCGGGTGGAGGAGGAGAGGCTGCTCCTCTCCAAGGCCCTGGAACAGGCCCACGAGACGATCGTCATCACGGACACGGAGGGCACCATCGTCCACGTGAACCCCGCCTTCGTGCGGACCACGGGATACACGGCGGCGGAGGCGGTGGGGCGGAACCCCCGGATCCTGAAGAGCGGGGAGCAGGACGAGGCCTTCTACCGCGGGCTCTGGAAGACGATCACCTCCGGGAAGGTGTGGTCGGGCCGCTTCGTGAACCGGCGGAAGGACGGGAGCCTCTACCTGGAGGACGCCGTGATCTCCCCCGTCCGGGACGCCGCGGGGAGGATCGTGAACTACGTGGGCGTGAAGCGGGACGTGACCCGCGACGTGGAGCTCCGGAGGGAGCTCGAGCGGTCCCAGAAGCTGGAAGCCCTGGGCCGCCTGGCGGGAGGCATCGCCCACGACATGAACAACGTCATGGCCCAGGTCCTCGGGGCGGCGGAGATCCTGTCCCGGAGGATCTCCGACCCGAAGCACCGGCCGCACCTCGATCTCATCCGGAAGGCCGTGGAGCGCGGCCGGAGCATCACCCATCGCCTCCTCCTCTTCTCCCGGGAGGAGGGACTGAAGGTGGAACCGGTGGCCGCCGCCGAGCTGTTCGAGGAGGTGCGCGAGGTCGTGAAGCACACCTTCCCCAAGGGGATCCGCATCGTGGTGGACGTGCCGCCGGAGCCCCTGTTCCTGCAGGCGAACCGGGGCCAGATGCAGCAGGTGCTCATGAACCTCTGCCTGAACGCCGCGGACGCCATGGAGGACACGGGGATCCTCACCCTCGCCGCCCGGCCCGGCTCTCCCGGCCCGCCCCGGATGGTCCGTCTCACGGTCTCGGACACCGGGGCCGGCATGGACCGGCCGACCCTGGAACGGGTCTTCGATCCCTTCTACACCACGAAGTCCCCGGGCGAGGGCACGGGGCTCGGCCTCTACATCGCCTACGGGATCGTGAAGGCCCACGGCGGCTCGATCGACGTCCGGAGCCGGCCCGGCGCGGGCACCACCTTCACCATCGAGCTCCCCGCCTGCCCGCCCCCCGCCGCCCCGGCGGAGGCCGCGGAGATGTCCGCCCCGTCCCGGGGAAAGGGCGGCACCGTCCTCGTGGTGGACGACGAGCCGGGGATCCTCACCCTGCTCGAGGACATCCTCCGGGCCGAGGGCTACCGCGTGCTCACCGCGCGGGACGGGGAGGCGGCGCTGGAAGTCCTCTCCCGGGAGCGGGAGGGGCCGGACCTGGTGATCACCGACCTCGGGATGCCCGGCATGGGGGGGAGGGACCTCGTCCGCCGCCTCCGCGACCGGGCGCCCGGCCTGCCGATCCTCGTCTCCTCCGGCTACGTGGAGTCGAGGTCCTTCCGGGAGCTCTCCGGGCTCGGCGTCCAGACCATCCTGCGCAAGCCCTTCCGGCTCGAGGAGGTCCTGGACGCCGTGACCGCCCTCATCGGGTAGTCACCAGATCCCCATGGACAGGTACCGCTCCCCGGTGTCGGCGAACACGCAGACGATGAGCGCCTCCCGGTACTCCTCCCGGGCCGCGAGGCGGCGGGCGGCCAGGGCCGTGGCGCCCGAGGTGACCCCCACCAGGAGCCCCTCGGTCCGGGCGATCTCCCGGCACGCCCGGAACGCGTCCTCCTCGGAGACGAGGAGGAACTCGTCCACCGAGTCGGGATCGTAGACGCCGGGCCGGAAGCCGGGTGCGGTGCCGAGCATCCGGTGGGGCCGGAACACCCCGCCGGAGAGGAAGGGGGAGGACTCGGGCTCCACCCCCACGACCCGGAGACGCGGCTTCCGGGGTTTCAGCGCCCGGGAGACCCCCCGAAGGGTGCCGGTGGTGCCCGCCGCCGCCACGAAGACGTCGATCTCCCCCCCGGTGTCCCGCCAGATCTCCTCCGCGGTGGTCTCCTCGTGCATGCGGGGGTTCGCCTCGTTGTCGTGCTGGCCGATGTAGAAGGCCCCCGTCTCCGCGGCGATCTCCCTCGCCCGCCGCCGGGCCCCCTTCGTGCCCTCCTCCCGCGGGGTGAGGACCACCTCCGCCCCCAGGGCCTCGAGGACCCGGCGCCGCTCGAGGCTCACGATCTCGCTCATCACGAGGACCGCCCGGTAGCCCCGCACCGCCGCCTGGGAGGCGATGGCGATCCCCGTGTTCCCGGAGGTGGCCTCCACGATGGTGCCCCCGGGGCGGAGGCGGCCCTCCCGCTCCGCGGCCCGGATCATGCCGAGGACCGGGCGGTCCTTCAGGCTCCAGGGGTTCAGGAACTCGCACTTGGCGAGGATCCGCGCTCCGGTCCCCCGGGCGAAGCGGCCCAGGTGGAGCAGGGGGGTGTCGCCCACGAGCTCGGTGATGTCGCGTGCGATGGCCATGCGGGGAGGATACCAGGGGGCGCTCCGTGTCGGAGGCGATTTGTATGATGTTCGTATGAACGACCGGACCGCACGAGCGAGGAGCCCCGGGGAGGCCCCGCTTCCTCCCCGGGTGGAGACGCTGCCCTGCCGCCGCCTGCTCCGCCCCTCGCCCGCCCCGGGGGCGAGCCTGCGGTTCGACCCCTACCGGGGCTGTGCCGGGGACTGCGTCTTCTGCGGGGCGCGGGAGGGGCACGCCTGGCTCGGGCTCTCCCCGGAGCGGGACTTCGGCCGGGTCGTCCTCGTGAAGCGCTCGGCCCCGGAGCTCCTCGCCCGCGAGATCCCCCGCAAGGTCCGGCCGGGCGCGGTGGTGGAGATCGGGGTGGAGAGCGACCCCTGGCAGGACGAGGAGGAGAGGGAGAAGGTCACCCGGAGGTGCCTGCGGGCCTTCCTCGCGGTGCCCGGGGTGAGGCTGCACCTCCGCACGAAGTCGCCCCTGGTGCTCCGGGACCTGGACCTCCTCCGGGAGAAGCTCGGCACCGCCCGGCGGGTGGCTTACTTGG
>JAOZQC010000240.1:0-1018 GCA_029932425.1 Planctomycetota bacterium
GGCGGCGGTCCTCCTGAAACCCCGGCTCCGGCGCCTCGGCCGGAGCAGCCCCGCGGATCGCTACACGGGGTTCGCGTCCGCGGAGCCGAGAGGCGCCCGGGACGTCGGGGGCGCGGCCGGGGTGCGGGGTTTCTCCGGCGTGGCGCCGGGCGTCCCGAAGGCGGGCGCGCCCCCCGGGGGGGCGGCGCCGGGGCGGGAGGGTCCCGGCCCCGCCCGGCCGGGACCCTCCGGCCCGGAGTTCGTGAGCCCCCGGATCGCCACGGATCGGCACGGGGAGGACTTCTTCGGCCTGGAGGAGGCCCTCGCCGAGAACGTCCGGAAGGGCCGGCTCGACGTGGCTCTCGACCGGTACGGCGACTACCTGCGGCTGCCCCACGCGAAGCCGCTGGCGGCCTGGGCGCAGATCGGGATCGCCGCGGAGTTCTACCGGCGGGGCGACTACGAGAAGGCGCTGCTCGCCTACCGCCGCTACCTCGCGGATCACCCGAACGGGAAGGACGCCCCGGAAGCGAAGTTCCGGCTGGGCATCATCCTCTCCCGTCACCGCGGGGAGTACTTCCGCGCCCGGGAGTACCTTCTCCAGGCGGCCATGGAGCACCGGGACCCGGAGATCGTGGCCTACGCCCGCCGGGAGCTCGAGCGGATCGCCGAGTTCCTGTAGTGCGGACCTCCCGGATCTTCGCGCGGCTTACTGAACTTGCGGGAGCAGGGCGCCGCAGGCGCCCGCCGCCCGGCGGCGGGGAGAGGCTGGCCGCGGTGCGCGACCGGCGGGGGAGGATCCGCCTCCCCGGCGAATGGAAACAGCGCGGGCGTGCCTGTCGCAGCTTGGCTGCGGGCCTGCCCGCGCTCTGACTTGGGAACCGCTCACCGGCCGCGCTCCATCCGGATCCGGGGCCCGGAGAACTGGAAGTTCCAGCTACAGTCCGAGACGACCTCCGTCTCCGCCCCGGCCCGCACGGCGGCGGAACGGTCGCGGCCCACGTAGCGTGTGTGCCCCGGGTCGGCGAGGATCCGTTCC
>JAOZQC010000240.1:1028-5783 GCA_029932425.1 Planctomycetota bacterium
TTCTCGAAACGGACCTCCCCCGTGGCGCCCACCGGGAGGTCCCGCGTGCGAACCAGGCCCTTCACGCTGTAGGCCACCACGTGGTAGGCGTGGCGGAGGGGGCTCCCCGCCGCGTCCTCCCGGAGCACCACCCGGAGGGCTCCCGTGGCGGGCGAGAGGCGGATCTCCCCGAGGTCCCGAACCTCCCCCGGAGACAGGGTGAGAGGGATCTCCACGATCTCCGCGTCCTTCCGGAGCGCGCGGAGCAGGTATCGTCCGGCGGGGAGGCCCCGGTAATCGAAGGTCCGGGCGGGCTTGGCCCGGTCCCCGGCCCAGATGCCCCGCAGGGTGCCGTGGGGGCCGTCCGCTTCCCGCAGGTTGGCGCAGAGCTTCACCCGAGTGGGGCTCTCCGAGCGCAGGAGCACCCGGGCGGGCAGGGATACGGATCCCCGGACCTCCGCTCCGGGCCCCACGGGGACCGCCGCCGTGGGGTTGTCCGGCCGGAAGTCGAAGCCCTGGATCGCTCCCGCGAATGCCCCCGCGGACACGCGGACGTCGTACACCCCGTAGGGGATATGGTCGAAGTAGTACGGGCTCTCGGAGAGGCGGCGATGCACGTTCAGCGCCTTCTGCCCCAGCGTGTCGTAGAGGATCACCCGGGCGGTGAGGTCGGGCACCGATTCCAGCAGGTCCACGCGGATCGCGATCCGGCCCCGGGGCGGCGGTCCCCCCTCCCGGATGAGTTCGAGGTCCAGGGCGGGCAGGTAGCGCACCTCCGTCCCGGACTCCTCTCCCTCGATCCGCACCACGAGGGGCGGAGGGCTCTCCACGCGGAGGGCGAATCGGCCTTCCGCATCGCTCACCGCCCGGCCCCGGCGCCTCCCGTCCGGGGTCTCCACGAGGACGGGGATCTTCGTGAGAAGCCTCCCGTACCGGTCCGAGACCTCCCCCGCCAGGTTGGGCTCGGGGGGGGCGCCCTCCGGCGGGGAGGCGGCCCCGGCGGTGAGGTCGAGATGCAGGGTGCGGCCGGGGGCCGCGGTGACGACGTCCGGGGCCGGACAGGGGGAACCCGCCGCCGGGACCACCGTGAACCCCCAGCGCCCGCGGGGGGGGAACAGGACGAGCTCGAAGGTCCCGGCGTCGCCGGAGGGAGCGCTCCGGGCCTCCCAGGCGACGCCGGGATCCAGGGGCCGCGCGATCACACGGGCCCCGGCAAGGGGGGTGCCGGCCGGCTGGAGCACCCGGCCGGTGACGCGGCAGTCCCCGTTCCTCTCCGCGAACGCGGGGGAGGACGGCGGGACCGGTCCGCGCCGGGGCAACCCGGCCAGGATCACGATGAGGAGGATCAGGACGAGCCCGGCTCCGACCAGCACCCGAGTCTTCATTGTCCGCCTTCTCCTTCCGCTCCCGAGGGAGCCTCCGTGCCGCTCCCGGCGGCCGGGTCCTTCACCGGGTCCGGGGTTTCTTCCGGGGTGGAGGAGGGATCGGCGGTCCCGTCCGGCTCCTCGTCGGATCCGGTGGTGGGCGTGGGGGAGGCTTCTCCTCCGTCGTCGTCCTCCGGATCCAGGTCCTTGGCGTCCACCGTGGGAAGCTCCTCCTTCTTCCCTTCCCTCTCCTCGTCGGAAGGCGTGTCGGCCGGGATCTCATCCTCCACCCACCGCATGCCGCCCGAGGGCGGGGTGTACTCGTCCGTGGTCCGAAAGCCGGGCCACTCGCACCCCGTCAAGCGATCGATGACCCGGGTCTTCTTGTAGACGCAGGAACCCGTCATCTCGATGTCGCCTGCGAGGATCGCCTGGGCCGAGAGGGCGGCGTTGCCCACGGTACTCTTGACGGCCCCCGTGGCCTCCACCCAGGTGTCGATGCGCACGCGGCAGGCCTTCCCCTTGCCCTGGGTCGTGCGGGCGACCTTCACGTCGAAGTCGTCCTCCTTGTGCGTCCGGGCCGTCTTGTCCAGGGCCACGCGGAACGCAGGAGGGATTCCCAGCGCGAGCCGGATGGGCCCGCTGTCCTCGACCGCGATCTGGCCGAGCCCCACGTTCTCGTGGTCCCCGGAGAACTGGACGATCTGGATGGAGTCCAGGTACGCGGTGGCGTCGGTGTCGGCGTCGGCCTTGGCTTCCCCCAGCCCGTGGATCAGGGTGGTGATCGTCCACTTGTGGTCCGTGGTCTCCTCGTCCGATCCCACGAACTCCAGGCCGAGCCAGGTGGTGCAACCCTCGGAGCCTCTCGCTTCCTGGTCCGGGAGGTACGAACCCGTGCCCATGGTGGCGGACATGCGGCTGGAGAGGTCCGCTGCGGCCACGAAGAGCTTGTCCGGATCGGACTTTCCGGCGGCGGTGTGCGGCCCCCGCCAGTGCACCCCCCTCCAGGAACCGGGGCCCGGCTTGGCCGCCACCGGGCTCGGGGCCGCGAGGAAGGCGACGAGCGAGAGCACGCACGCGGCCGGGATCACCCGGAGGGGCGTCCGCAAGTGAGTCATCTGCTGCTCCTTTCTTCGCGATGAGGGGTCGCGAATCCCCGGCGGCGGGGCCCACGCGATGCTGCGGAGGCACGCGACCGGGCGGAAGAGTGACTCGTCCCTCCGGGAACCCTGTCGGGGAAGGCGGCGGATGGTTGCGGCAATCCGGGAAGAGGGTCCCGGTCCGCATTTCTCATCAGGACGCACGGTTTTCGGCGGATCTCGCCGCCCATGGCGGTGTTGCTCCTCGTCATCGACCCGTAAAGGGTCGACTTCTCGTCGCGCCTGGCCCTTTTCGGCGATCTCTCGCCGAAAACAGCCTGTGGTGGACCACGGGTTCCGCGCTCCGATGGAACCCCGTTCCTGCAAAGGGCTTGGAGCCATCGCCCGCACGCCGGATGAGAAATGCGGACCAGGCGGCCGGCCCGCGGGGAGCCGGACCCATCCCGGCAGGGTGACACGATTGGGGCCGTGCCCTGGATTTGCAGGCCATGGGGCCGTACCCCAGGTGGGTGGGAGCCGGACCCATCCCGGCAGGGTGACACGATTGGGGCCGTGCCCTGGATTTGCAGGCCATGGGGCCGTACCCCGGGTTTGCAGGCCATGGGGCCGTACCCCAGGTGGGTCAGCGGAGGAGGCGGATGCGGTCGAAGAGCCCGCACTCCTTCGGGCAGGGATGCGGGATGGCCCGGATGGAGTCTCCGAGGTCCAGGCAGAGGCGCCGCCTCGCGTTGTAGGGCGCCCAGGGGGGAAGCCCCTCCCCGTTCGGATCACCGGTGGCGGCGAAGTTCACCCAGTACCGCTGCATGGCGTCCGAGAGCTTCCGGTCCACCTCCGTGAAGCCGAGGAGCGGGCCTCCCGTCCCGAAGACGTAGGGGATCTCCAGGCCGTGGGCGGCCCCGATCCCCAGGCGCCGCGCGGCGGGACACACCCGGGAGAAGCGGTAGAGCCGTCCCGGGGAGTCCACCTTCTCCATGGAGCGGACCATGGCCGTGATCGGGGAGGCGAAGACGGAGATCGTGAGCAGGCGGCGGAGCGCGGGGGCGACTCGATCCGGCTCCGGCACGGGGAACAGGGCGAGCACCTCGTCCGCGTCCTCTCCGAAGGCGCGCTTCGCCGCGAACCGGTAGGCGGCGGGGGTGCGGACCGGGAGCCGGGCGGAGAAGATCCCTCCGTCGTCGGCGTTCCAGCCGGCGAGGAAGGGGACGTCGTGCTGGCGGCCTTCCCGCCAGAGCTTCCGGGGATCGTCGGGGAGAACCCACCCGTCCACGGAGGGGCCGTACCGGAGCCTGCGATCGAGGGTGGCCACCGAGGGCCGGGCGGCGGCCAGGACCTCCGCGAAGGACTTCCCCCGCATCACGGCCAGGGGGTCTTCCGCTCCCTCCGCCCCGAGCGCCCGGAAGAGGCGCTTCCCCTGCTCGAGAGCCGCCGTCTTCTCCGCCGCCACCGGGGCCCCGCTCTCGGCGATGGCCCGCTGGAAGAGGCCCTTCGCGAGGGGAGAGACCATGAGGCAGCTCACGTCGAGCCCCCCCGCCGACTCCCCGAAGACGGTGACCCGCTCCGGGTCCCCTCCGAAGGCGGCGATGTTCCGCCGGACCCACCGGAGCGCCGCCATCTGGTCGAGGAGGCCGTAGTTCCCGGACACCGCCCGGCCCCGCTCCTTCTCCGCCTCCGCGGCCAGGAGGGGATGGGAGAGGAACCCGAAGGGTCCCAGGCGGTAGTTCAGGGTGACCACCACCACTCCGCGCCGGGCCAGCGCCGTCCCGTCGTAGGACCGCATGGCCCCGGACCCGATGACGTTGCCCCCCCCGTGGATCCACACCATCACCGGGAGGCCGCGGGGGGCGGGCGCCGTCCCCCCGGGGGAGGCCCGGGCCGGGCGCCGCACCGGGCTCCACACGTTGAGGAACAGGCAGTCCTCGCCGGGGGCGCGCTCGTCCCCCCGGTAGATCCCCACGCCCGGGGGCTGGGGACAGGGCGGCCCGAACCGGACGCAGGCCCGCACTCCCTTCCAGGGAGCCGGCGGGGCCGGGGGCCGCCATCGGAGCCTTCCCACGGGGGGCGCCGCGTAGGGGATCCCCCGGTAGACGCGCACCTCTCCCCCCTCGGTCCCCGCCGGGACGGCGAGCCCGGAGATCCACCCCGAGTCGATCCTCACCCGGGTGGGGTCGGGCGCCTTCTCCGCGCCGAGCGCCCCCCCTCCCGCCGCCAGCAGGAAGAAATGAAACATCGTTGACAGGCACGACTTTTTCATCTTTCACCCGCGTCCGAAGCCCCGCGGAAGGACGGGACCTGTCTTCTCTTCTCCCGGTCTC
>JAOZQC010000241.1 GCA_029932425.1 Planctomycetota bacterium
TGATCGAGGCCGTGCGCTCGCGCCTCTCCGCCGAGCGGGCCGCCCGCGAGCGGGAGGCGCGGGAGGCCGCGGCCCGGAGCCGGCGCCGGGAGGAGCTCCTGGCCCGGGCCCGGGCGGCCCTCGCCGCGGGACGGCCGGCCACCGCCCTCCTCCTCTCCCGGGCGGCCCGGAGCGCCGACCCCGCCGGGCCGGAGGTCCCGGAGCCGGACGCCGCCCGGAACCGGTATGGCCGCGCCGCCCTCGTGGTCCCCTTCACCGACGGCACCGGCGGCCGGGTTTCCCCGGAGACCTTCCGGGAGACCCTGGAGGCGGCCCTCCGGAAGGCCGTGGACGGCGCCTGGATCGGGTTCCCGGCCACATCCGACCCGGGGGCGATCCGGATCGAGGGACGGGTGGAGTCCCTGGCTCTCTCCGCCCCGGAGAAGACGGTCTCCACCGAGGAGGTGGAGTACGTGAAGTCGCGCTCCCGCCGTGCGAACCCCGAGTTCGCGCGGATCTCCCGGGAGCTCGATCTCGTCCGCCGCCGGATCCCGGGGGCCGCCCGCGAGCTCGAGGCCCGGCGCGCCGAGGTGCGCGCCCTCCGGGAGATCGGGGACACCGCCCGGGTCCACCTCTCCACGAGCCGGCGCTACGGCCCCTACTCGGAGGCCGCCTACTACCGGCATCTGGGCAACGCGCGGCGCCTGGAAGCCGACGCCGAGGCCGAGCTGGACCGCCTGCGCGCCGCGGAGGCGGATCTCCGGGAGCGGCTCTCCCGCACCCCCCGCATCCTGGTGACGGAGAGGAAGGGTCGCGCGTCCCACCGGGTGGTTACCGTGACGCGGACGGGGACCGCGGCCGCGAGCTACCGGGTCCTCGCCCCCGGGAACCGGCCCGCGGGGACCGGCTCCGCCCGGGCCGTCCACCGCGCCGCGGACCGGGGTTATCCGGCCCTGGAGAGGATCGGCCTGGCCGCGGATCCCCTCGAGGTGCCGGACGACGCCACCCTCGCGGCGGGGACGCTCGAGGCCCTGGCCGGAGAGCTGGCCCGGCGCATCCGGGAGGACCTGCTCCGCCTCTTCCGGCCGCTCCTCGAGGCCGCCCGGGAGCGGGAGCGCGCCGGGGACCGGGCGGGCGCCGCGGAGCGCTACGCCGCGTACCTGCTGGCCGTGGGCGACACCGGTTCCCCCGAGCGGGCGCTCGCCGCGGAGAAGGTGCGCGCCCTGCTCGGCCTCGCGGTGGACGGGTCCGGGACCGCGGCCGTCCCGGGAGGGAGGACGCCGAGATGAGAGGTCCGGGACCGATCCTCCTCCTCCTTCTCCTCGCCCCGGCCCTCGCCGTTCCCGCCCGCGCGAAGGAGCGGGACGCCAAGAAGGAGATGCTCGCGAAGGTGGGCAAGCTCCTGAAGGCGGGAGACGCCTCCGGGATCTCCGGCTACTTCCGATCCAAGGGCAAGATCGAGCTGAAGCTCAAGGGGATCAAGTCGGGCAAGTACCGGGACAAGCAGGCCCGGGCCCTCCTCACCTCCTACTTCAAGGCCATCGAGCCGAAGGAGTACACCTTGAAGGAGGTGAAGGGCTCCTACGGCAAGTTCAAGATGAAGTACCGGGTCCGGGCCACCGGGAAGACCATCGAGGGCAAGACCTACGTCTACGTGGAGAGGGAGAGCGGCCGCTGGAAGATCACGGGCATCATCGAGTCATGATCCCTCCCCGCTTCCGGCGGAGTCGGCCCCTCCTCCTCGCCGGCGCCCTCCTCCTCGCCCTCCTGCTCTGCGAGATCGCCTTCGCCCTGATCGCCGCCCGCTACCGGGCCGATCCCGAGGGAGTGCGGGACCGGGCGCTCGCACGGGGCGTCCGGGGGGTGGAGGCGATCTTCCGGGACATCGAGCTCCGCGCCACGGACCTCGCGGAGCGCCTGGCGGCCCGGATCCGGGAGGAGGGCCTCCTCGAGGCGGAAGGGGGCCCGGACCGCATCGGGCTCTTCCGGACCCTGGCCGCCACGAAGCTTCCGAAGGAGATCTCGGGCGTGCTCGTGCGCGGCCCCGACGGCGTACCTGTGGCCTGGGAGGGGAAGACCTACGGGCCGGATCCCGATGCCCCCCTGCGCCGACGGGCGGCCATCGTGAAGAGCCGGATCTACCGGGTCCTCTACGCCGAGGTCCCGGTGATCCGGGAGGGGCGCCCCCTGGGCAGCGTGGTGGCCGCCTATCCCTTCGACCTGAACTTCCCCCTGAACAACCGCTACCTCCGGAGCGGAGACTTCGAGGATGCGGTCACCTCCCGGCTGGGGCTCCAGGACATCGACATCACCCCCGGAGAAGCCGCCCTCGAGAGAGCCCGGCGCAACCCCTACCGCCGGGGCACCCGGATCGTGAACCTCCTCGGCGAGACCATGGTCACGGTGAACGTGGAGGTCTATCCGCTCGGCGCCGTCCTCGCCACCCTGGCCCACCGCCGCGACCAGGTGCGGGCGGTCCTCCTGGCCGCGTTCCTCCTCCTCTTCACCTTCGTGGCGGGGCGGGCGGCGCTCCGGCCCGGCGCCCATCCGCTCCTCGTCCTCCTCTTCGCCCTGGTGGCCCTCCTCGCCCGGATCGGCATCTACCTGGCGGGCTTCCCCGCACTCCTGCTCTCCGGCGAGGCGTTCGATCCCGCCCAGTTCTCCTTCCAGGCCTTCGACCTGGACCTCGGACTCTTCCAGTCGCCGGGAGACCTCGTGGTCACGGGTCTCTTCCTGCTCGCCGTCACGGGCACCGCGCTCCGGGTCCTCGGCGGGCGCCCGGCCCCCCGCCTCTCCGGCCGAGCCGGCCTGCGGGCGGCCCTCGGCGGCCTGCTCCTCTTCCTCGCCTCCCTCGCCGCCGTACCCGCGGCCATGCTCGCCTTCGCCGCGCTGCTCCACGCCGTCACCTTCTACTCCACGGTGGAGTTCTTCTCCGACCTCACCGTGCTTCCCGCCCTCCCCGCCGCCCTCGTCCTGGTGGGGATGTTCCTTCTCGTCACCTGCCTCTTCACGGCCACCGCCGCCCTCCTGCGGGCGGGTTTCGGTCGGCTCCCGGGCCTCGGGGGCCGGCGGCGTCTTCTCGCCGTGCCGGCGGGGGCGGCGGCGGGCTACGTCTCCGCCCGGCTGGTGGGGGACCTCGGCATCCTGCCCGCGGCCACCGCCGCCCTCGGCCTCGCGGGGTGCGCCTGGCTCCTCTCCGCCTGGGAACGCCTGGGCCGCGGGGTGCGATACGCCGCCCTCACGGGGATCGTCACCGCCGCCACGTTCCTCCCCTTCACGACCTCCGTGTGGCGCGAGGTGAGGGCGGACGTGGAGGAGGAGGCGGAGGAGCTGTTCCTGCCCCTGAAGGAGTCCCCGCTCCTCCAGCGCCTGGAGTCCGACCTCCTGGAGATCGCCTCGTCGGAGCGCCTGGTCTCCCGGCTCACCGAGGACCCGGAGCGGGTCCGGCCGCCCCTGGCCTTCCGCCTGTGGGCCGCGGGTCCCCTGGCCCGGCGGGCGCGCGGCTCGGACCTCACCATCCTCGACCGGACCCGGAAGAAGGTGATCTCGAGGTTCGAGATCGACATGCCGCCCCACCGCTGGCTCCCCGACCCCTTGCCCGGGGCCTCCGCCGACGAGGTCACCGTCTGGGACCTCCCCGGCCGGGAAGGGGGAGCGCGCCAGCGCTTCCTGGTGGGTTGCGCCCCGATCCGGTCGGAGGCCGGCGAGTTCCTGGGCCAGGTGGTGGTGCGGATGCCCCTGGAGCAGCCCGGTTTCGGGGGGACGCCCCGTCCGGAGATCCTCCGCTCCTACGAGGAAGGAGCGGGAAGCCGCGAGGTCCGGACCCTCCACTACTCGGAGTACGAGGGGGACCGGCTGGTGCGCACCACCAACCCGGACTACCCCCAGGTGCATCGCGCGCCCCCCGACGTGGTGGACGCCATCTTCGTCAAGCGCCTCCCCCGCTACTGGACCCGGGAGGAGATCGCGGGAGTCCACTGGATCAACCTCTACCGCCCCCGCCTCCGGGACGGCCGCGTGGTGGGCCTGGAGTCCGTGGGCTTCCGGTCGAAGGAGCTCCGCAGCCTGCTCCTCTCCTTCTTCAAGCTCCTGGTGGTGAACTCCGCCGCCGCCCTCCTCATCACCCTGGTGCTCGTCCTTCCCGGGGTGAGACGGCGGAGGCCCCGGTTCCAGTCCAAGCTCCTCGCCACCTACGTGGTGATCTCCGCGGTGCCCGTGCTCCTCCTGGCCCAGGCGAACCGCTCCATCGCCCGGGAGACGGTGGAATCCCAGATGAACGAGGCCCTCCGGCAAGGCATCCGCCTGGTCCGGGGAGAGCTCCGCGACCGGGGGATCCTCGCCCCCCTGGCGGAGGTGGCCAGGCCGGGGGTCACGGAGGAGGAGATCCACGCCATCCTCTCCGACGAGAAGCTGAAGGAGAGCGGGTACCGGCTCGGCCACGAGATCAACGTCTTCCTGGAGGAGTTCGGAAGGAGCTGGGGGGCGCTCCTCGTGGCCACCTCCGAGCCGGGGATCTTCGCCACCGAGCTGTTCAGCGACCGCCTCTCCGGGCGCGCCTACCTGGAGACCATGCTCCTCGGCCGGCAGTTCTTCACGAACCGCGAGCGGATCGGGGAGTACTCGTTCCTGGTGGGGTACACGCCCATCCGGAACGCCTCCGGGAAGGTGGTGGGGGCGATCAGCATCCCCATGCTCTACGCCCAGGACGCGGTGGACCGGGAGCTCGCGAAGCGGAACTCGCTCATCCTCGCGCTCTACCTCCTCATCCTCCTCGTGGTGGTCTTCATCGGCATGCTCCTCGCCCGGCGCATCTCCTCCCCCATCGAGCGCCTGGCGGAGGGCACCCGGCGCCTCTCCGCGGGTGACCTCGACTACCGGATCCCCTCCCGCTCCCGCGACGAGTTCGGAGACCTGGTGGAGTCCTTCAACCGGATGACGGAGGATCTCCGGAGGAGCCGCGAGCGGATCGTCAGGGCGGAGAAGGACGCGGCCTGGCGGGAGATGGCGAAGCAGGTGGCCCACGAGATCAAGAACCCCCTCACCCCCATGCGGCTCTCGGCCCAGCACATCCTGCGGGCGTTCCGCGACCGCCACGAGGACTTCGAGGAGATCCTCTCCCGCGGGCTCGACACGATCATCCGCCAGACGGAGGCCCTCTCCCGGATCGCGGGGGAGTTCAGCGCCTTCGCCCGCCTCCCGGTGCGGAGGCTCGGCCCCGTGGACGCGGCGGCCCTCGTCCGCGAGGTGGCGGAGCTCTACGCCGGCGCGGAGAACATCGAGGTGGTGGAGGAGATCGAGGAGGTCCCCCCGGTGCGGGCGGACCGGGACGAGCTCCGCCGGGTCCTGGTGAACCTGGCCGCGAACGCGGTGGAGGCCATGGAGGAGGGAGGCGGCGTCCTCACCTTCCGCGTGCGCTCCGCGCCCGCGGCGGAGAAGGAGACGGAGCGGGAGGCGGGATCCGCCGAACCCCGGGTGGAGATCTCCGTCTCCGACACCGGCATCGGAATCCCCGAGGAGGACCTGGACCGCCTCTTCCTTCCCAGCTTCTCGACGAAGACCGGCGGCACCGGCCTGGGCCTGGCCATCTCCAAGACGGTGGTGGAGTCCTTCGGCGGCGGGATCGCCGTCTCCTCCTTCCCCGGGAAGGGCACCACCGTCACCGTCCGCCTCCTCCCCGCCTGAGAACCGGGGGGCGCCTCCGGCGCCGGCACCCGCCGGAGCCGAGAGCCGCGCGAGGATTCGGATCGTCGGGAGTACAAATCCCCTACCCGCCACCGCCCGCAGCGGCTAGCCTTGGCCC
>JAOZQC010000242.1 GCA_029932425.1 Planctomycetota bacterium
GGGTTTCTTCGCGGGTTTCTTCGCGGGCTTGCGGGGAGCGATCTTCGCGAGGGCGATCTCGATCGCCTTCTCGAGCTGGGGATCGTTCCCCTCGATCCGGTCCTTGGCGGTGACCTCCACCACCACGTCCGGCACGCATCCGTGCCCCTCCTGGTCCGTGCCGTCCAGGTTGTAGAAGCCGCTCAGGGTGACCCGGAACCGGCTTCCGTCGGAGAGCGTGGTGTTGATGGTGCCGATCACGGCCCCCGGGGTGGGCACCCCCACGATGGTCCCCAGGCCCAGGGTCTTGAAGGCGTGGGCGAAGACCTCCGCGTCGGAGAAGCTGCGCTCGTTGACGAGCAGGACGATGGGACGTTCCCAGTACAGGCTCGGGGACTTCCCCCGGCGGGTGCGGGTCCGGTTGTTCGCGTAGTGGCGCCGGGAGAGGATGTCGATGAGCTGCTGGTGGATGTTGCCCCCCGGGTTGTTGCGGACGTCGAGCACGAGCGCCTTGGCGCGCTGGGTGGTGGGGCTTCCGAGCTCGGCCTGGAACCTCCGGAGGGAGGTGCCGTTCATCGCCTGGATATGGATGTAGGCCACCTTCCGCCGGCTCCTCTCCCGGGTGAGGGAGCGGTTCCGGTCGACCCAGCGCCGGTACTCCCGCCTCCGACGGGCGGTGGAGCTCTCGGGCTTCACCGTCACCTCGCGGGCGTCGGAACCGTCGGGCTTCGTCCCCACGAGGAGCTTCACCTCCTCTCCGATCTTGTCCGTCAGGTACCGGAGGAGGTTGTCGTACTCGGTGAGGCGCTTGCCCGCGATCCCGAAGACGTAGTCGCCCTCCCGGATCCAGGCCTGGTCCGCGGGGCCGCCCACGTCGACCTTGGCCACCCGCAGCCGGAGCATCCTCCGCCCGGGTCCCTCCGGCGCCGCGTACACCTCGGGGATGAGCTCGCATCCCAGGCCGCCCGTGGGGTGGTTCGGGGTGTCGGTGATGGTCCCGCCGATCCCCTGGTGGCTGGCCTTGAGCTCGCCGATCATCTCCGTCATGTAGTAGTAGAACTCCATCCGCGTCTTCACGGAGGTGATGATCGGCTCGTACTTGGCCTTCACCGCGTTCCAGTTCACCCCGTGGAACCGGGGGTCGTAGAAGCGGTCCCGGATCGTCTTCCAGGCTTCCTGGAACGCCCGGGTGAACTGCTCCCGGAGGGGCATCGTCTGCTTCGCGATGAAGGAGATGGTGCGCCCGCCGAGGATGCCCTGGGGGGCGGGGACGGCCTTGATCCGGCCCCGGGGACCGAGGTAGAGGATCTCGCGGCCGTCGGGGGTGAAGGTCCCCCCGGACCCCTTGCCCACCACGATCTCGCCGGAGCCCCCGAAGTCGGTGACCACCACGAGGCGGCCGCGCGTGGTGCCCGAGGTCTGGGTCCTCGTGAACACGAGCAGGCGGCCGTCGGGGCTGAAGCGGGGCGATTCTTCCTGGGCGGGGGTGCCGTAGACAAGGCGGACGCCGGAGCCGTCCGCGTTCATCAGGTAGATGTCGGCGCGGCCGTTGGCCCAGGAGTCGAAGGCGATGAAGCGCCCGTCGGGGGACACGCAGGGATCGTCGTCGTTGTAGGGGGTCTTCGTGAGCTGCTCCGGGGGCGTCCCGTCGAGGGCGACCTTCCAGATGTCCTTGTTCCCCGCCCGCTCCGAGGTGAACACGAGGTAGCTCCCGTCCGGGGACCAGCTCTGGAAGAAGTCGCCGCGCTCGTGGAAGGTGAGCCGGCGGAGGTTCTCGCCCGTCACGTCGATCACGAAGAGGTCCGGGTTCCCGGTGCGGTCGGTGGAGTAGAAGGCCACGCGGCGCCCGTCCGGGCTGAACCGCGGCGCGTGGTCTCCGGAGCCCACCGGGGTGAGCGGCCGGGCCTCCCCACCCCCGGAGTCCATGAGCCAGAGGCCGCCGCCCAGGCTGAACACGATCCGCTTCCCGTCCCGGGAGAGGTCCAGGCCGTCGGCGCCGCTCGTCAGGGTCCGCTCCGCCACGGGCTCCCGGCGCGTGTCCTCCACGATGTCCACGGGCACCGGGACCGGCTTCGCCCCCTTCTTCGTGAGGTCGAGGCTGTAGATCCGGAACTTCCACACGAAGTAGGCCTTCGTGAAGGCCGGGTCGAAGGTGAGGTAGCTCATCCCGTCGTCATCGAGGGAGGTGAGCTGGGTGACCTTCCTCTCCTTGGTGGAGAGATCCATGACGTGGAGGTTGTAGTCGGTGCCGCTCTTGCCCGTCTCCCGGAGGAAGTAGAGCTTCTTCCCGTCCGGGGAGATGTGGGGGAGGCGGTCGTTCCGGTCGTTCCTCGTGAGCCGCTCGGGCACCTCTCCGGGCCGGCAGCGGTAGATCTCGTCGTTCGCCGAGCCCCGGTACCCCTTCCGCTTCGAGTCCGAGCCCGGGTACTGATAGTAGATCCACCCGTCCACCTTCGCCATGGTGGCGTACATGCCGGAGTCCAGCGTGACCGGCGTGGGCGTGCCTCCCTTCACGGACACCCGGTAGATGCGGTACCGTCCGGAGCGCGAGGACTGGAAGAGGATCCACCGCCCGTCGGGGGTGAATCCGCAGACGTGGTCGGTGCCCGAGTAGAAGGTGAGCTGGGTGGGGACGCCCCCGTCCGCGGGCATGATCCAGACGTCGAAGTTCCCGCTGCGGTCGGAGGTGAAGGCGATCTTCTTCCCGTCCGGGGACCACCGCGGCTTCACGTCGTTGGCCTCGTTCAGGGTGAGGCGGGTGGCCCGCCCTCCCTCTGCCGGCATGACCCAGAGATCGCCGTGGAGCGAGAAGGCGATCTGGCGTCCGTCGGGGCTCACGTGGGGGTAGCGGGCGCCGAGCAGACCCGCGGGGCGGGCCGTGGACGCCGGCCGGGCGGCCGAGCTCGCGGGAGCGGGGCCCGCCTTCGCCTCCTGGGCGAGGAGGGGCAGGGGCAGGGCGAGGATCAGGAACGAGACGACAAGGCACTTCACGGCTACACTCCTTGGGAAGGGGACGGATCGAGGGACATGGAACCTCGGATTCTAACCGCGAGGCCGATCCCGGGTTAGCTCTCGCCGGGAGAACCGCACGGGCGGGGGACGGATGCACAAGGGGAACGAGATCGAGGTGGTGGCGTTCGATCTGGGGGGGGTGCTCGTGGAGCTGGGAGGGATCGACCGCTGGCTCGCGTGGGCCGGCCCCGGGCTCACGGAGGAGGACATGTGGCGGGAGTGGCTGGCCTCGCCCACCGTCCGGGAGTTCGAGACCGACCGGATCCCGCCGGAGACCTTCGCCCGCCGCATGGTGCGGGAGTTCGCGCTGCCCCTCTCCGAGGACCGCTTCCTGCGGGAGTTCACGGCGTGGGTGAAGGATCCCTACCCCGGGGCGGAGGCGCTCGTGCGGGCGGTGCCGCGACGCTACCGGAGGATCTGCCTCTCGAACACCAACCGCATCCACTGGGCCCGCATGGACCGGGAGATGGGGTTCGCGGAGAGCTTCGACGAGGTCTTCCCCTCCCACCTCACGGGCCGCCTGAAGCCGGACGTGGAAACCTACCGGTGGGTGGCCGACCGGCTGGGGTGCGTCCCGTCCCGGATCCTCCTGCTCGAGGACAACGCCCTGAACGTGGCGGGAGCGCGGGCCGCGGGATGGCGGGCGGAACGGGTGGAGGGGATCGCGGAGACCCGCCGGAGGCTCACGGAGCTCGGGGTTCTGCCTCCAGCCGCCGGACCCGCTCCCTGAGCTCCTCCACCTCGCGCCGGAGCCGCTCGATCCGCTCCTCGAGGGAGGGGCGGGGCTCCGCCCGGGTCCGCCGGGCCGCCGGGGGAGGGGAAGGCGCCTCCGCCGGGGAGGGGTCCGGGTCGGGAGCTTCCGGCTCCCGGTCGTTCCCGCCCGCGTCCGGGAGGGGAGGTTCGCTCTCCGGCGCGAGGAGGTGGATCCAGCGCGGGTGCTTCCGGCCCGGCCGCCGGGGGAGCAGGCGCGCCAGGCGCAGGCCCGCGAGCTCCCGGAGGGCCGCCTCCGTCCGCTCCGGGTCGCCGGTGCCCGCCAGGCGGCGCCCGCGCCGGGACAGCTCGGGAAGGGTCTGCGGCCCGCGGAGCATGAGGAGGGCGAGCGCCGCCGCCGCGCCGCGGGAGAGCCCCAGCCTCTCCGTGAGCTTCTCCGCGTACCGCGTGACGTGCCCTCCCTCGCGCTCCCGGGCCACCACGAGACCCTGCTCCCGCAGGGCGAGGAGCGCCCCCTCCACCTCGAAGGTGTGGAGGTGCAGCACGGGGTCCCGGCTCGTTTTCTGGTTGCAGGCGGTGACCAGAGCCTTCAGGGTGAGGGGATACTGCTCGGGAGTGACCCAGCGCTTCTCGATGAGGGAACCGAGAATGCGCCGGGCGGTGCGGTCGAGCTCCAATCGGGCCTCCTTCCCGCCGGGCGGGGATCGAGCCGGGGATTCTGACCGCGGGAGCCGTCCGGCGCAACAACGACGGCCGCGGGGCCGGGGAGGGAACCATGAGACGGGGCTGGACGGGCGGCCTGATCGCGGTCCTGGCGGTGGCGGCGGCCTGCGCTCTCGCGCCGGCGCGGGTCCGGCCGGGAAGCCGCGCCGACGCGGACGACCTGAGGGAAGCGGTGTTCCGCCACCTCTTCGACCACAATGCTTCCGCGGCCCAGCGGAGCGCGGCGGCCTACTACCTCTCCGTGGAGGGGAGGGACCCCGGCGCCGACTTCCTCGCGAGGTTCGCGGGCCACGTGCCCCCCGTGCTTCCCGCGTCCCGGTCCACGGCCTCGAAGACGGAAGGGGTCCGGGACCGCGTGACGGGGAAGGCCGGGCTTCGTTTCTCCGTGGGGCGCATCACCTGGGAGGGACCGGACCGCGCGCGGGTGGAGGCGAGCTACTACGAGGCGGGCCTCTCCTCCGCGGACTACACGTACCGGATGGAGCGCCGGGACGGCCGGTGGGTGGTGGGCTCCCGGGTGATGACCCGGATCTCCTGATCCCGGGTCCGTCGGGCCCGCGGGGGGACAAAGCTTGCCGGGTCCCTCCCCGCCCCGAACAATCCCCGCATGTCGCCCCTGCTCACCCTGGGCGTGGCCCTTCTCGCCGGCTATCCCCTCGGCATCCTCTGCCGGCGTTTCTCGATCCCCCGGGTGACGGGATACCTCCTGGCCGGGATCCTCCTCGGGCCCTCCGGCCTGGCCCGTTTCTCGGAGGACCTGCCGGGGTTCCTGAGACCCTTCCTCCTGGACGGGGACCGGCTGCAGACCCTCTGGGGGGTGGAGGAGATGGCGCAGGCCCTCATCCTCTTCTCCATCGGCATGGGGCTCTCCCGGCAGAGGATCTCCAAGGCGGGCGGGCGCCTGGTCGCCTGGACGGCCGCCGACGTGGGGCTCACGTTCCTCTGCACCGCGTTCGCCGTGTACCTGGCCACCGGGTTCGGGGACCCCGTGCTGGCCCTGGTGCTCGGCGCCGTCGGCGTGGCCACCGCCCCCGCGGCGACGCTGCTCGTGCTCCGGGAGCTGGAGTCGCAGGGGCCGGTCACGCGCCGGGTGCTGACCCTCGTGGGGCTCGACAACATCGGGAGCCTGCTCCTCTTCGCCGTGATCTTCGGATCCCTCGTCCTGGGGAACCCCACGGGCTCGCTGGAGAGGCTCGGCCTCGGCGCGGGCGTGGGGCTGGGCACGGGGCTCATGGTGGCGGTGATCCTCCTGCGCCGGCCCACGGCCACCACCTTCGCGGTGGCGGCGGCGGGGGGGATTCTCGCCTGCTTCGGGCTCTGGCGGACGGTGGGGGGCGACCCCCTCCTCG
>JAOZQC010000243.1 GCA_029932425.1 Planctomycetota bacterium
AGAAGAACCCGGTGGCGTGGGGCATGAGGAGGGTGGAGGTGATCCCCACCGCGACCCCCACGTGGAAGACGACGAACTCCACCCAGCGCAGGGGCCTCCGGCGGGTGCTCTCCATGAGCCGGGGATCGACGAGGGTGCGGAAGGAGTACCGGATCCCCGCCGCGTGCGAGCCCCGCGGAGGGGTGCGCTCCCGCGCCGCGGGCCGCCGGAGGATCCAGTAGATCTTCACGGCGTACACGAGGCCCATGAACACCAGGGCGTAGTAATGGACATGGTGAACGAACAGGTCCTTCAGCTCTCCGGCCATCCGGTCGCTCCTCTCTCCCGGGCGAGTCCGCAAAGGGTGTTCGCGAGGGCCGCCGCCTCGAAGGGACGGAACACGACCCCGTCGGACAGCCCGGCCAGGCTTTCCTCGGCGAGCTGGTACCCGCCGTCGTACCGCACGGTGAGCACGAGCGGGAGGCGGGGGTTGCCGGCGCGGAGCCGCACCAGCATCCGCAGGGTGGAGGGGGTCGTGTCCGGCAGCTCCACGAGGGCGACCCCGACGGGCGGGATCGCCGCGGACCAGCACCGGCCCGCGATCTCCACGTCGAGCCGCTCCTCGAACCTCACGTGCACTTTCCCCTCGAGCACCTCCCGGAGCACCCCCCGGACGAAGGGATCGCTTTCGATCACGAGCGCGTAGTAGCTCTCCGGGGGCACCTTCACGGAAGGAGGGAAAGGCAACCGGCGTGCCGGAGGCCCGGGCGCCGGTTCAGGGGGAGGGCGGGGCCCCCGGCCTCCGGAATCCTGGAATCCGGGGGCGGGCGGTTTCCAGATCCCTGGAAAGCCGGCCGCGCCGGACGGTCAACCGCAGGGCGCCACGTTCAGCGCCACCAGGAAGACGGACAGGACGAGGATCAGGAAGAGAACCTCGAGCAGGAACGCCTTCTTCCCCTGCATGCAACCCCCCGTTCCACCGGGACGCGGTCCCGACACCGCCGCCCCCCGGACCCGCGGTACGGCGCCATCGTACCACCTCCCTCCCCCACCGGATCCGGAGAACCCTCCGCCGCCCGCTCCGCCCCGGACGCCTCCGGACCCCCTCCCGGCCTTCAGCCGCGGCAGGCCCCCACGAGCTCGGCGACGGTGGCGAGGGCGAGCCCCACCCCCGTGCCCGCCGCCCCGTAGTAGACCTTCACCCGGCTCCCGGGCCGGGCAAACCCGTCGCCGTCCGTCTCCTCCACGACCATGCCCGTGGGCCGGACCCGGTTCGGCGCCCGGCCGCTCACCTCCCAGGGCTCCCGCGGTTCCAGGAGGTTGGCCCGCGTGCGGGCGAGCACCACGGTGGGATCGTCGAGGGCCAGGAGCGCGGCCCCGGCCTGCAGGATGCCCGCGGTCCCGGCCCCCGCGCTGACTCCCAGGTAGAGGACGAGCCACCCCTCCCGGGTCTTCACGGGCGGCGGCCCGGCCCCGATCCGCTCGTCGAAGGCGCGGGGCCGACCCTCCAGCACCCGCCCCACCGGGGTCCACGCCGCGAGATCCCGGGACTCCCGGAGCCGGATCTCGCCGGAGAGTTCCCGACCGCCCGCGGGGCCGGGAGCGTCCGGCCGGGTGAGCATGAGATAGCGTCCTCCCACGGGCTCCGGGAAGAGGGCCCCGTCCGCCTCGCCTCCCGGCCCCACCGTTCCCACCAGGTCCCAGCGGCCCGGCGCCGCCCGCCGGGCCACCCCGATCCGGAGGCCCGCGTCCGTCTCCAGGTTCACGGTGACGAGGACCTCCCCCTCGAGCCGCGTCAACCTCGGGTCCCGGACGCGGTGGACGGTCCCCGGGAGGGTATCGAGCCCCTCCAGCCGGACGATCCGCGGCTCCACCCGGAACCGGAAGCCGTCGGGGCTCCGGGCGGGGAGCAGGAGGCTCTCTCCCGTCCGGGCGTCCACCCGGAGGAGCAGCCGGGTCTCGCCGCCGAGGCGGCAGGCCCCGGGATGCAGCACCCCGGAAGGATCGGCCAGGCGGGGAGGGACGTCCGGAACGTCCTTCCGGGTGAGGATCGGGTTCACGGGGCTGCGGCGGAGGATCATGGTCCCTCCTCCCCGCGGGGGGGTCGCCTCCCGCGGGATCGGCGCGGCTCTTCGCATCCGCGGATCACAGGCCATACCGCCGGATCTTCTCGTAGAGGGCGGCGAGGCTGATCTCCAGGCGCTCCGCGGCGGACTTCCGGTTCCCGCCCTCCTCCTCGAGCACCCGGGCGATGTAGCCCCGCTCGAACTTCCGCACCGCCTCCCTCAGCGACACGTGGCGGGCCGCGGGGGAATCGCCCGCCAGGTCCCGGGGGAGGTGCTCGGGGAGGATCCGGAGTTCCGCGGTGATCATCATCGTCCTCCGGATCACGTTCTCGAGCTGCCGGACGTTGCCGGGCCACGGCGCGGAGGAGAGGAGGGTGACCGTCTCCGGCGCGAGCCGGCGCGTGGGCTGCCCCAGCCGCTTCGCATGGCACCGGAGGAAGTGCGCGGCGAGGAGGGGGATGTCCTCCCGCCGCTCGCGCAGGGGAGGGATCTCGATCTCGAACACCGCGAGGCGGTAGTAGAGGTCCTCCCGGAACCGCCCTTCCCGGACCAGGGCGCGGAGATCCTGGTTGGTGGCCGCGATGAACCGGCATTCCGGGCGGTAGGGCCGGTCGGAGCCCACGGGCCGGCCTTCCCCTCCGTCCAGCACCCGGAGCAGCTTCACCTGGGCCGGATGGGGAAGCTCCGCCACCTCGTCGAGCAGGAGGGTCCCCCTTCCCGCGGATCGCAGGAGCCCTTCCCGGTCCTCCTCGGCCCCGGTGAAGGCCCCTCTCCGCACCCCGAAGAGCTCCGCCTCCACCAGGTTGTCGGGGATCGCCCCCGCGTTCACGGGGACGAAGGGCTCCGCGGCGCGGGGGGAGAGGCGGTGGATCAGTCGGGCGGCGATGTCCTTTCCCGTCCCCGATTCGCCGAGGATCAAGACCGGCGCCTCTCCCCGCGAGGCCTGGTCGATCTGCCGGAGCACCCTCTTCCAGGGAAGCGACTCCCCCACCGCCGGCGTGCACTCCGCGCACGTCCCGCTCATGCACTGCTGCTTCAGGATCCGGAGCTCCCGGTTCACCTCGACGCCCCGGAGGATCTCGCGCACGCGCCCCTCGAGGATCTCGAAATCGAAGGGCTTCGGCAGGTAGTCGACGGCGCCGAACTTCAGCGCCCGGACCGCGGTGTCCACGGTCCCGTGGGCCGTGAGGAGGATCACGGGCAGGTCGGGATGCTCCTTCCGGAGGGCCTCGAGAACCTGGATGCCGTCGAGGCCCGGCATCCGGAGATCCGCGATCACGAGGTCCACCTGCTCCGAGAGGGCGAGCTGGAGCCCCACCTTCCCGTTCCCGGCGGTGAGGCACTCGTAGCCCTCGTCGGAGAAGAGGGCCTGGAGCGACGCCAGGAAGTCGGCCTCGTCGTCAATCGCGAGCAGGCGGTACTTCATCCGCTTCCTCGGCCAAGCTTAGCAGAAGCAGGAAGCTCGATCCCCGCTCTCCGCTCCGCTCCAGGTTCAGCTCTCCCCCGATCGCCCGGGCCAGCCGGCAGGACACCGTGAGGCCGATGCCCGTTCCCGCGCCGGGCTCCTTGGTGGTGAAGAACGGGGCGAAGATCCGCGAGCGGATCTCCTCCGGGACGCCGGGCCCCGTGTCCCGCACCCGGATCTCCGCTCCCAGGTCGCCGATCCTCGTCTCGAGGGTGACCTTCCCCTTCCCCTCCATGGCGTCCGCGGCGTTGAAGAGGAGGTTCAGGAGGATCAGGTGGAAGGCGCCCGCGTCCGCCCGCACCCGCAGGGGCCCGCCGGCCAGGTCCCGCTCGATCTCCACGTCCCGGAGCCTCCGGTCGAGCCAGGCCAGGCGCACCGTGTCCTCGAGCGCCTCGTGGACATCGAAGACCTCCATCTTCGGCCGGCGGGGAAAGGCCAGGTCCACGAGCTGCCGGTTGAGGCGGGAGAGCCGCTTGACGTGGGCCTCGATCACCTCCGCCTGTTCCCGCACGAAGTCGTCGTCCCGGCGGCGGCGCCGGAGGAGCTGGGCCACGGAGGAGATGGTGGTCAGGGGGTTTCCGAACTCGTGGGCCAGCCCGCTGGCCAGGCGCCCCAGGGAGGTCAGGTTCTCCTTCAGGATGAGCTCCCCGAGGGCGGCGTCCTCCTTGCGGGTCTCCGGGGCCCGGGAGGCGCGGGGAGAGGACGGAGCCTTCCGCCGGAGGACGCACGCGTGGAGGAGGACCGCGCCCGCACCGCCCAGCACGGCCCCCCACGCCGGGGTTCCCAGGAGCTCGAGCCCCACGGCCAGGAGAAGCACGGCGACCACACCGGCCGGGATGCGCAGCATGGGCCTTGGCCCGCCCTTCGGTCCTTCGCCCATGGCGACCCCCTCTCCCGAGCTTCGGGCCGGGCTTCTCATCGGGACGCGCGGTGTCCGCCGGATCCCGCCACCCGCTCCGGGGTGCCCGCGTCATCGACCTCGGCGGGACGGGAACGTCCCCCCGGACCAGCAGACGCCCGCGAATCGAATCGGGACGCCGGCACAGGGTCGAGTTCTCCCCGCACCCGGCCCCCCGCGACGACCACCCGGCGGAAACCGCCCGCCCGCGGCCCCGGGCCCCGCCCCTCGCTGGAAGGCCCTTCCCGGAGGCGCCCTGGAGCCATCGCCCGCACGCCGGGCAGGGTCAGTCCCCACGCGCGGCCCGGCCCACCGCGATCGCCTCCTTCAGGTGGCTCGCGGACCGGATCCCCACCACCACCGCGGATACGCCCTCCTGCCCGAGGAGCCACGAGTAGAGCTTCTGGTGCCGGGAGAGGGGCGAGGCGCCGGGAAACGCGGCGGAGAGGAGATCGTCCGTCTTCGAGGTGAGAAAGCCCGGGTTCGCCACCTTCATGGCGATGATGCCCACGTCCTTCTTCTTCGCGAGCTTCAGCATGTCCCGGGTGTCGAGGGGCTTCCGCCCCCGGCGCCGGCGGCCTCGGCGGGGCGGGGCTTCTTCTCCCGCCACGGCCTTCTCCGGGTTCTGGGTGCACAGGTTCGCCACGGGCATGAGGATCTCGTAGAAGCCGCTCCGGATCGCCGCCTCGCAGGTCCTCACGTAGTTCGTGTGGCTCGAGGTCCCGAAGTGGCGGATGAGCTTCGCCTTCCGGAGGTCCCGGAGCGCGGCTCTCACGTGATCGTTCTCGAGCTGGCGCGGATCGGAGGCCCCGTGCGGCCAGAAGAGGACGTCCACGTGGTCCGTCCGCATGCGCTCGAGGGAGGCCTCCACCGCCTTCTTCAGGGCCTGGTACACCTCCTTGGCGGTCCCCCTCGGGGGCCGGAACCCGGAGGCCTTGGTGGTGAGGATCACCTTGTCCCTAACCTTCCTCTTCTCCAGGAACTTCCCGATCGCCACCTCCGCCTGCCCCCGTCCGTACCCCCAGGCCACGTCGAAGACGTTGATCCCGTTGTCGAAGGCCGCCTCCAGGAGACTCACCGCGGCCGGCCCGAGCCCGCCGCCCCCGTACACGATGACGGATCCCTCGATCCCCGTCCGCCCGAACCGGCGCCTGGCCATCTCGGGGGCCGGTCCCTTCTTCTTCTCCGCGGCGAGGAGGATCCGCGCCGCGCCCCCGGAGAGTCCGATTCCCACCGCTCCCGCGGCCGCGCCCTTCAGAAAGTCCCGCCGGTCGATCCCCTTCCGGGGCGTCCTTTCCCGCATGGTTGTCCTCCGTGGTGATCGGGCCCTCGACGGAACCGGGGCGGGCGGTGCG
>JAOZQC010000244.1 GCA_029932425.1 Planctomycetota bacterium
GCGAGCACCCCACCGTGGCCCGGCATCGCCGCGTGCTGGCGCAGGGGGCGATCGAGGGCGGAGAGCCGGGCCAGCGCCTCGTCCATCACCTCGTCCGAGGCCACCCCCCGCCCGTCGTCCGTGAAGGCCCGGACCCCGGCGTCCGCGAGCTCCTCCAGGGGCGCGGGCCTCGTCCCCCGCTCCCCCTCCGTGATCGCGGCCGCGAAGTGGACCTCGATCCCGGTCCGCTCCCGGGCCGGGGCCGTCTCCTCCCGCGCCCGCTCCCAGGTCTCCACCCGGTCGATCACGGGGACGGTGTTGGGCATGGAGAGGACGCAGCCGATCCCCCCGCAGAGGGCCGCGAGCAGCCCCGTCCCGGGGGTCTCCTTCCGGGGCTGCCCCGGAACCCGGAGGTGCACGTGCAGGTCCACCCCCGCGGGCAGGAGGACGAGGCGCCGGGGGAGCCCGCCGGTCCCCCGCCGGATCTCCGACACGCGGCCGCCCTCCACGAGCACGTCCCGGTTCTCGAGGACCCCCTCCGGGTTCCAGACGTCCACCGCCCGGATCAGCAGGGGCTCCTCGAGCTCGATCTTCCGCAGGGCGGCGGCCTCGTCCATGTTCCTACCTCCCCGGCGACCCCCGGAGCGCCCGGGCGATCCCCCGCGCCAGGCTCTCCGCGAGGCTCTTCCGCACGGTGGGGGCCGCCAGGCGCGCGGCCTCCGCGGCGTTCGACAGAAACCCCAGTTCCACCAGCACCGCGGGTCCGGTGGTCCGGACCAGCACGCGGAAGTCCGCCCGGCGGAGACCCCGGTTGGGGAACCCGTTCCCGGCCAGGGCGGCCAGGATCGCCCGGGCCGCGGCCAGGGAGCGCGGGGACGCGCGGCGCGCCACGTAGACCGAGTAGCCCCGGGCCGAACTCCGGGAGGCGGAATCGGCGTGGATGCTCACGAAGAGGTGGGCCCGGAGGCGGTTCGCGATCGCCGCCCTCTCCTCGAGCGGGAGGAACCTGTCTCCCCCGCGCGTCAGGCGCACCTCGGCCCCCCGGGCCCGGAGAAGGGCGGCGGTCCGGAGGCCCACGTCCAAGGTGACCGCCTTCTCCCGGAGGCCGGAGACGGCCGCCGCCCCCGGGTCCTTCCCCCCGTGGCCGGGGTCGATCACCACCCGGTACCCCGCCAGGTCGCGGACGGCTTCCGGCGCCGGCTTCGGCGGCGCCGGAGCCGCCACGGGGGGGGGCGGGGGACGGGAAGGGGGAGGGGCCGGGGGAGGAGCCCGCCGGAGGCGGGCCCGGATCTCTCCGGCCAGGCGCTCCGGCACGCGGAGCCCGGCGCCGTCCCGCACCACCCCTTCCGCGGGGACCGCCGGCACCCCGTTCACGTAGATCCACCGCGCGGGGGGCGGAAACAGGACCACCGTATTCCCTCCCCCCCGCAGGGTGGTGTGGGTGGGCGACCGGGTGACCACCTCGAGCCCGAGCCGCCGCCCGAGCTCCGCGGGGGAGAGGGTTCCGCCGGAAGGCGGGGGTTCCGGGGCGGGCTCCGGCCCGGACCGGCAGCCGGCGAGAAGGAGGCCGGCGAGGAGGACTGCGGCCGCCCGGGTCAACTCGCCACCGCCCGCCTCCGGCCGCGGTACCGGACGATGGCCAACGTGAGGAGATACAGGCCCGCCGCGGAGAGGACGATGGCGGACTCCGGGGAGATCCGGGTGCCGTAGACCGCCACCCGCGGCACGGTGGTGAGCAGGATGCAGAGGAGCGTGGAGACGAGCATCATGGGGAGAAGCCGCCGCACGAGGTGGCCCGCGGCGGCGGCGGGCAGGCAGAGCAGGGCGATGACCAGGATGAGCCCCACCACGCGGATCAACGCCACCACGGCGAGCGCCACCAGGGCCAGCAACACGAGGTTCGTGGCGAGCACGCTCACCCCCTGCAGGCGGGTGTAGTCCTCGTCGAGGCACATGGCCGTGATCCGCTTGTGGAACGCGGCCACCGTGAGGAGGATCACGGCGTCGAGCGCGAGGGCCAGGATCACCTCCCTCCACCCCACCACCGCGATGTTCCCGAAAAGGTAGCTCATGATCTCCGTCTGGTACCCGGGCGTGAACTTGATGAGCAGGATGCCCACCGCCATCCCGATCGACCACAGGGCCCCGATGAGGGTGTCCAGGCGCTCGCGGGCGTACTGCCGGACCACCCCGACGGCCAGGGCCGCGAGGAGGGCGGCGGGGAGGGCCCCGTAGAGGGGATCGATCCCTCCGAAGCGGTCCGGCGCCCGGTACCGCAGGAAGATGACGAGCCCCACCCCCCCCACCACGGAATGGGCCACCGCCCCCGCCAGGAAGACCATGCGGCGCGTGATCACGTAGGGCCCGATGACGCCGCAGGCCACTCCCGCCAGGACCCCGCCCAGGAGCCCGGTGAGGAGCAGGGGGTTCACGCTCATGTCCGAGAAGAAGCGGATCACGGCTCGCCCTCGCAGGGGTCCGGAGGAGCGGCGGGGCAACCGTGCCGGTGGCCGAGGGCGTGGACCGGTCCCGCCTCCCGGTACATCTCGCGGATGACCTGGGGGGAGAGTTCCTCCACGGGGTGCACCACGAGCCGGTGGTTCAGGCAGGCCACGCGGGTCACGTGGGCGGAGACGAAGCCCACGTCGTGACTCACCAGCACGATGGGCATGCGCCGGTTGAGCTCGCGCAGTGCGTTCAGGATGCCCTGCTCCATGTGCATGTCCACCCCCGCCATGGGCTCGTCCAGCAGGAGGATCTCCGCCCGGGAGGCGAGAGCCCGGGCGACGAGCACCCGCTGCCGCTGCCCCCCGGAGAGCTCCCGGCTCCGGCGCCCGGCCAGGTCCGCCACGCCCATCATCTCCAGGGCCTCGCGGGCCGCCCTCACGTGCTCCCGGGAGTAGCGGAAGCCGAAGGGGGAGAGGCCGAGCCGGCCGGTGAGCACGATGTCCAGGACGGTGGCGGGAGCGTGGGGATCCAGGTGGACGTACTGCGGCACGTACCCGATCCGGCGGGAGACCTCCCGCGGGGGCCGTCCCAGGACCCGCACCTCCCCCCTCTCGGGGACGAGCATCCCCAGGAGGATCTTGAGGAGCGTGGTCTTGCCGCCCCCGTTGGGACCGATCACCCCGAGGAAGTCCTCCTTCAGGATGGTGAGCGAGACGTCCTCCAGGGCGGGCCGGGCGCCGGGAGCGTAGCGGAAGGTGACCCCCGAGACCCGCACCACGGGCTCCGACCCGGCGCCCGTCACCGCAGCGCCTCCGCGAAGCTCCGCGCCACCGCGAGGAGGTTCGCGGGCACGTCCTCGGCCAGGGGGTCCAGCGTGACGAGCCGCGCCCCCACGGCCCGGGCCACGGCCCGTGCGGCCTCCCCCGAGACCTGCTTCTGCACGAAGATCGCCCGCACCCGGTCCCCGCGCGCCCTCTCGATCACCTCCGTCAGCTCCCGGTCCGCGGGATCCTTGCCCTCCACCTGGATGGGGACCTGCCGGAGACCGTACGCGGCGCAGAAGTATCCCCAGGCGGGATGGTACACGTATACCCTCCGCCCCCGGAACGGCGAGAGGATCCGCCGGATCTCCGCGTCCGCCTCCTCCAGGCGGCGCTTCAGGTCCGCCAGGCGATCCCGGTAGTCCGCGGCGTGGTCCGGATCGGTCGCGGCCAGGGCTTCCGCCACCGTCTCCGCCTGGATCGAGAGGAGGCGGGGGTCGAGCCAGATGTGGGGATCCAGGCCCTCCCCCCCGGCCGGCCTCCCCGCTCCCGTCCCGTCCATCGGCCGGAGATGCACCCCCCGCCGCAGGTCCACGATGCGCGGCGGGCCGCCGCGGTCCGCGATGGCGCGGAACCAGGGACCGTTCTCGAAGGGCACGCCGATGCGGAAGTAGAGACGGCTCCCCATGACCCGCGTCACCTGCCGGTCCGTGGGCTGGTAGACGGCGGGGCTCTCGCCGGACCTGACGAGCAGCACCACCCCGACCCGCGGCCCGCCGATCTCCCGGACGAGCCACCTCTGGGGGGCGATGCTCACGGCCACGGACCACCCGTCCTCCCGGGCGGGCCCGCGGCATCCGGAGGCGAGGATCGCGCCCAGGAGACCGGCGACCAGGGCTTTCGAGGACATCGAGCGCACCGGACCGCTCCCGGCTCCCCGGGGCCCCGGCTCGGGGCCGCCCCATCGCCCCTTCGCGGGCCGGGGAGGGAGGGATTGTACCGCTTCCCAACGCTGTGCGCGGATTTCGAGTATCCATACCGGACCGGCACTGCTACGGAGGAACGAACGTGAGGAGAGGCACATGGCGCGCCGCCGGCGCGGCGGCGGCCCTGGCGGACCTGCTCGGCCTTGCCGCCCCCGCCGTGATCGGCCAGGGCTTCGGAGAGGGTGGACGCGAGGGGCTGATCGAGCGGCTGAAGAAGGACCTGGGGCTCCTGGGGTGGCGCGGGCGCCGGGACGAGGGCATCCGGGATCCCCGTGCGGCGGCCCGGGACCTCGAGGAGAGGCGCATCGAGAGAGAGAAGGAGCAGCGGATCGGCGAGGCCCGCCGCAACGGGGCGGAGGCCCTCTTCGGCCGCCACTCCCTCGAGGTCCTGCGGACCCTGCGCGAGCGGGCCGCGCGCCGGCGCGCCCGGCGCTGGCGCGACGGGGCGAACCCGGGGTAGTGCGATGAAGAGGATCCCGTTCATCATCGCCGCCGCCCTCCTCGTCACGGGGGTCGGTCTCACCGCCACGGAGGATCTCCTCTCCCGGGCGGAGCGCCGTCTCCGCCTCGGCAAGACCGAGGAAGCCCTCGCGGACTTCACCCGGGCGGAGAGCGAGGGGCGCGCTCCCCTCTTCGCCCGCCTTGGCATCCAGGAGTCGCTCCTCCGCCTGGGCCGGGGGGAGGAAGCCCGGGAGAGGTTCGCGGCCCTGCGGGACGCCGCACCCGGGGATCCCACGCGGAGAGCGCTCCTCGCCCGCCTGCTCCCCCCCGAGCAGGCCCGGGAGGCCCTCGAGGGGCTTTCCTCCCCGGGATGGTTCGCCCTCCTGGTCCGCGCGCGTGTGCTCCGCGCCCTCGGCGACGAGACGGCCGCGGAGGCCTTCCGCGCGGCCCGATCGGCCTGCCCCTCCGATCCGCGCGCCCTGGGGCTCGTGGCCAAGGTCGAGGAGGACGCGGGCGAGACGGCGAAGGCCCGGACCCTCCTCGAGGCGGCCCGGAAGCTCGCCCCGGAGCGCATCGATCTCCCGGTGCGCCTGGCGAACCTCCTCCGCCGCGAGGGAAAGCCGGAGGAGGCCCTGGCTCTGCTCGGGGAGGCGCGGAAGCTCGATCCCGACGACCCGGAGGTGCCCTACCGGGAGGCCCTGGTCCACCTCGACCGCCACGATCTCGACGCCGCGGTCCGCGCCCTGAACACCGTGCTCTCTCTCCGGAGGGACGACGTGGACGCCCTCGCGGCCCTGGGCGAGGCCTGGCTCCGGAAGGGCGAGACCGAGAAGGCCCGGGAGATCCTCCACCGGGCGATCGCCCTGGCCCCGAAGAGGATCGACCTCCGGCACACCCTCGCCTTCAGCCTCGCCGTGGACCACGAGAACGACGAGGCCCTGGCCGCCTACCGGGAGATCGCGTCCCTGGACCCCCTGGACCCGGAGTGCCACACCGGTCTCGGCTGGATCTACCTCCAGAAGGGCATGGTGGCCCGGGCGGAGAAGGAGTTCCGGCGCGCGGCGGACCTGGACCCCATGAACGCCGCCGCCCTCTTCTTCATCGGCTACTCCCTCGACGAGCGGGGCGACTGGAAGCAGGCCCG
>JAOZQC010000245.1 GCA_029932425.1 Planctomycetota bacterium
TTGCTCATGCTCACCCGCCTTTCCCGGAAGTGGGGTTGGCTCTCCCGATGGTCTATCGCGACCACGATCGGTATCGGTTCCGGCCTCGCCATACCCGTCATGATCCAGGCCCGGATTCTCACCCAGCTCCAGGCGGGCTCCGAAGTCGCCCTCAAGTACATGAATGCGCTGCACGAGGGGGTGAAGTACTTGCCGGGGTATCCCAACACCGAACTCTGGAAGGTAGGGGTTCCCATCCTCATCGTGGGGACGCTTTGCGCTCTCATGTACTTCTTCTTCTCGGTACCGCACCGTGGGGTCATCGGCCACGCCGCCAAGATCGGGATATGGGTGCTGATGATCGGCTTCGGCGCATCGTTCGGCTACACGGTCATGGCGAGACTCTCGCTCTTCATCGGACGTGTCCTTTTCCTCGTGAAGGACTGGCTGCACGTTCTCCCCCCCGCCTGACGTGGAGCCGATAGCGGAGATGCCTCGCCTGTGACGGCCCTGCTCCAGGTGGAGGGCCTTTCCGTCCGTTTCTGTGGCGAGGCCGGAGACCTCGCCGCCGTCTCGGGCGTGGGCTTCACCCTCCGGCCCGGGGAGACGCTGGGGCTCGTGGGGCGATCGGGGTCCGGAAAGTCGGTGACCGCCTACGCGATCCTGCGCCTCCTCCCGCGGGACGGGGGCCGCATCGCGGCGGGCACCGTGCTCTGGCGGGGCACGGGGGAGGTGATCGACCTGGCGCGACTCCCCCCCCACCGCCTCCCGGACTTCCGGGGCCGGGAGATCGCCATGGTCTTCCAGGAGCCCATGACCAGCCTGAACCCCGTCCTCCGCTGCGGGGCCCAGGTCGCGGAGGCGGTGCGGCTGCGGCAACGGGTCTCCCGCCGGGAAGCCCGGCGCCGGGCGGTGGAGCTTCTCGCGGAGGTGGGGATCCCCCGCGCCGCGGAGCGCGCCTCGCAGTATCCCCACGAGCTCTCCGGGGGCATGAAGCAACGGGTGATGATCGCCATGGCCCTGGCCCTGGAGCCGAAGCTCCTCGTCTGCGACGAGCCCACCACCGCCCTCGACGTCACCACCCAGAAGAAGATCCTCCGCCTCATCCGCCGGGAGTCCGCGAAGCGGGGCATGGCCGTCCTCTTCATCACCCACGACCTGGCGGTGGTGGCGGAGATCGCGGACCGGGTGGCGGTCATGTGCCCGGGGGAGGACGGGGCGGGGCGCATCGTGGAGGAGGGGCCGGTGCGGGAGATCTTCGCACGCCCCCGGCACCCTTACACCCGGGGGCTCCTCGCCTGCCGTCCCACCCTGCGGACCCGCACCGTCCGGCTTCCCACCGTGGAGGACCACCTCCGCGCCGCCCGCGAGGGCGTCCGGGTGGAGATCCCCCTGCGCCCCCCGGCTCCCCTTCCCCCGGAGGGGACGGATCCGCTCCTCGCGGTGCGCAACCTCCGCGTCTCCTTCCGGCTCGGGGCCGGGTTCCTCACCCCCGTGGACGGCGTGGACCTCGACATCGCCCGGGGCCGCACGCTCGGCCTCGTGGGGGAGTCCGGGTGCGGCAAGACCACGCTGGCCCGGGCCATCCTCCGCCTGGTCGACGCCCGGCCCGGAAGCTCCATCCGGTTCGGGAACCGGGAGCTCACGACGCTCTCCCGGTCCGCCGTGCGCGAGGTGCGGCGGCGGATGCAGATCGTGTTCCAGGATCCCGCCTCCTCGCTCGATCCCCGCCAGGCGGTGGCCGAGGTCCTCGCCGAGCCCCTCTCGATCCACGGGCTCGGGAGAAACCGGGCGGAGCGGCGCGAGCGCGCCGCCGAGCTCCTTCGCCGCGGGGATCTCTCCCCCGACCTCCTGGACCGGCGTCCCCACGAGCTGTCGGGGGGCGAGCGCCAGCGGGTGTGCATCGCCCGGGCCCTGGCCACGGAGCCGGAGTTCCTGGTGCTGGACGAGGCGGTGAGCTCCCTCGACGTCTCGGTGCAGGCGTCGGTCCTGAACCTCCTCCTCGACCTCCGGGAGCGGCTCCGGCTCACCTGCCTCTTCGTGAGCCACGACCTCGCCGTGGTGAAGTACTTTTCGGACGAGGTGGCGGTGATGGCCTCCGACCGGGTGATGGCGGAGGCGGTGGGGGGCGAGGAGCGGGAGAGGCTCCTCCGGAGGGGTCGCGGGGGCCGCATCGTGGAGCGGCGGCCCGCGGAGGAGATCTACGCCGATCCCCGCCACCCCTACACGCGCAGCCTCCTCGCCTCCCTCCCCCGCCACGCCCGGTAGCGGCGGATCCGGGGAGCGTCGAGAAGTGAGAAAGCCACGCCGGTCCGCGCGGTTTCACGTTCCCGTGTCCCCGGGGCCCCGGCGCGTTATACTGGGGCGTCCGCCCGGGCAGGGGCGGCCCCCCGCGGGGCCGGAAGGAGGACGTGATGCCGTCGATCGCCGTCGATTCCCTGTCGCCCGTCACGATCTGGGGCTACCCGCTCGCGAAGGCGGTGATGGGCGTGCTCATGGCGACCTTCTTCGCCTTCATCCTCTACTACACGCTGAAGGCGAGGAAGGGCCGTGAGGTGTACGTGCGGCCCATCGCGGGGCTCGCGGCCATGAACGAGGCGGTGGGCCGCGCCACGGAGATGGGGAGACCGATCCTCTACGTGCCCGGCATCGCGGACGTGAGCGACATCCAGACCATCGCCGCCATCGTGATCCTGGGCGAGGTGGCGAAGATCGCGGCCTCCTACGACACCCGCACCATCGTCCCCACCCGCGACCCCCTCGTGTACCCCATCGCGGAGGAGACGGTGAAGAACGCCTACACCGACGCGGGGCGGCCCGACGCCTTCCGCAGGGACGACGTCCGGTTCCTGTCCGACGACCAGTTCGCCTTCACCGCGGGCACCACGGGGATCATGCTCCGGGAGAAGCCCGCCACCAACCTGTTCATGGGGGCGTTCTGGGCGGAGTCCCTGATCCTGGCGGAGACGGGCTTTTTGGCGGGGGCGATCCAGATCGCGGGGACCGCCAACGTCTCCCAGCTCCCCTTCTTCGTGGCCGCCTGCGACTACACGCTGATCGGCGAGGAGCTGTACGCGGCGAGCGCCTACCTCTCGAAGGATCCCCAGCTCCTGGGCTCGCTCAAGGGATCCGACCTGGCCAAGGTGCTCTTCGGGGTCCTCATCCTCCTCGGGGTGGCGTGCGCGAACCTCCCCTACCTGAATCGACTCCTGGACCGGGTGTTCGGGCTCCCGGCCTACGAGCTGCTCTTCCGCTTCAACTGAGAGGAGATCCGCGGATGAGACGGACGGTACCGCTGGTGATCACCTTCATCGCAGGGACCTTCATGATCGTCTCGTTCTTCTTCCACGAGGGGTCGATCCCCCACAAGCTCGCGGGGAGGGTGAAGGACTGGGGCATCATCATCGCCGCCTTCGCGGTGGTGCTGGGGACGGGCAACATCATCCGGGTCTCCCTCCACAAGGCCCGGCGGGGGGAGGACCGCGCCTACAAGATCGTCCTCCTGGTCTGCCTCTTCACCACCATGGGGCTCGGTCTGGTCCTCGGCGTGGACCCCCGGATCCACAAGAGCTGGCTCATCGGGACCTGGCGCGAGGGGCACTACAACCCCTTCGACTGGATCTACAACCAGGTGCAGCTCCCCCTGGGGGCCACCATGTTCTCCCTGCTCGTGTTCTACATCACCTCCGCCGCCTACCGGGCCTTCCGGGTACGCTCCCTGGAGGCGGGGATCCTCCTCGGGACCGCGGTCCTCGTCCTCCTCGGCCAGATCCCCTTCATGAGCTACGCGAGCGTGGGCGACGTCAGCATGGACAGCATCATGTACTGGATCATGAAGGTGCCCAACGTGGCCGCCAAGCGCGCCATCCTCATCGGCGCCGCCATGGGCATCGTGTCCATGTCGCTGAAGATCATCCTCGGCATCGAGCGGTCCTACCTGGGAGGGGACTAGACCATGGAATGGCTCTCCCGCATCGACCGGCGGTGGCTCTACCTGGTGATGGCGGCGGTGATCATCGTGCCCTTCCTCACCCAGACCACCTTCAAGGGCCCTCCCTCGCAGTCCGCGAAGACCATCTACCACGCGATCGAGAGCCTGCCGCCGGGGGCGGTGGTCCTCGTCTCCGCCGACTACGATCCCGGCTCCGAGGCCGAGATCTACCCCATGAACGTGGCCATCTTCCACCACCTGGCCCACAAGGACGTGCGCGTGATCTGCACGCAGCTCTGGCCCCAGGGCCGCCCCCTGGTGGAGAAGGCCCTGGCGAAGGTCTACTACCCCGCGGGCAAGAAGTACGGGAAGGACTTCGTGAACCTGGGCTACAAGTCCGGCGGCCAGCTCCTCATCAACAAGATGGTGGAGTCGATCCGCGCGCCGTTCCCCACCGACGTGTTCGGGACCCCCGTGGACCGCATCCCCGCCATGCGCGGGGTGGAGAGCCTGAAGGACGTGGCCCTCGTCATCTCCCTCTCCGCGGGCACTCCGGGCACGAAGGAGTGGGTCCAGCAGGCCCAGGCGAAGCTGGGGTTCCCCCTGGCGGCGGGGGTCACCGCGGTGACCGCTCCCGACATCTTCCCCTACCTGAACACCGGGCAGCTCATCGGGATCCTGGGAGGCCTCCGGGGAGCGGCCGACTACGAGACGCTGGTGGACCGGCCCGGCCGGGGCGTGCGGGGCATGGGCCCCCAGAGCACCGGCCACCTCCTCATCGTGCTCTTCATCGTCCTCGGGAACATCGGCTATCTCCTCGCGCGCCGGAAGGCGAAGGGGGGTGACGGATGACGGTGCTGGCCCTGACCTGGCAGCAGGCCTACCACGACGGGGGCATCTGGGTGGCGGCGATCCTCACGCTCGCCATCTTCAGCTTCCTCTACCGCGACAACCCGGTCTACAAGCTCGCCGAGCACATCTTCGTGGGGGTGGCCGCGGGCTACACGGTGGCCTACGCCTACTGGCAGGTCTTCGTGCCGAACCTCTGGTACCCGCTCCACGGGCTCTACCGCGGCTCCTACCCCGGCCGGGGCACGGAGGAGTGGTGGTGGACGCTCCTCCTCCACGTGCCGGCCGCCCTGGGACTCCTCTTCTTCCTCCGGTTCTCCCGCCGGTTCTCGTGGCTCTCCCGGTGGGCCATCGCCTTCCTGGTGGGGGCCTACGCGGGGGTGAACCTCATCGCCTACTTCCAGAGCGACCTCATCCTCCAGACGAAGGGCACCTTCGTTCTTCTCGACCCCGCGCGCCTCGCGGAGGACGGGTGGTACAAGGTTCTCGCCCTGAACATCCCGATCCTCATCGGGGTCCTCGCCTCCCTCACCTACTTCTTCTTCAGCAAGCCCCACCGGGGCGTCCTGGGGGTGAGTGCCCGCACCGGGATCTTCTTCCTCATGGCCGCGTTCGGCGCGTCCTTCGGCTACACCGTGATGGCCCGGATCTCCCTCTTCATCGGGCGGCTGCAGTTCCTCTCCTACGACTGGATCTATCCCCTCTTCGACCTGAAGCCGCCGTTGAGCTGAGACCGTGAGCGATTCCGGGCGACGCCCCTACCACGTGGACCGCACCGGGGACTTCTACGCCGTCCTCGACGCCCGGGGAGAGATCGTCTGCACCCTGGGCGACCGGCTCAACGCGGAGCAGTACGCCGCTCTCCTGAACCAGGCCTTCGAGCGGGGCTACCGGGCGGGTTACCACGCGGCGAAGCACCCCGAGGACGGGACGGACTGAGCGAGAGGGCGGGGCGCCCGGCTACTCCGCGGCCGGGCGCCGCCCGGC
>JAOZQC010000004.1 GCA_029932425.1 Planctomycetota bacterium
TGGCTCGGGCTGGGGGGCGTGTTCCTGGCCCTGGCGGGTCTCCTGGCCCTGAAGCTGCTGGGGGCGTGGGTCTTCCTCGGGTCGCGGTACCCGGGGGGCCGCCTCCGGCGGGAGACCCTGCTGGGCCAGGCGCGGTACGCCCTCCCGCTGGGCGCGGCGGGAGCCCTGGCCACCGCGGCGCAGTACGGGATCGAGATCGTGGCCCTCCTCACCTTCCCCGCGCCCGCCTTCGCGATCTTCGCCGTGGGGAAGTTCCGCCTGCCCGTGGCCACGCTCCTGACGCGCGCCGCCAAGCCCGTCCTCCGGGACGCCTTCTCCCGGCAGGCGTCCCGGGGCGACCTGGCGGGGATCCTCGCCACCTACCGGGAGGCCACGCGCAAGACCGCCCTCCTGGTCTTCCCGGTGGCCGTCTTCACCGCGGTCCACGCGGAGTCCGTGGTCACCGTCCTCTTCTCCTCGAGGTACCTCGCCTCCACGCCCCTCTTCCGCCTGGGAGCCGTGGTGGTGGGCATGGGCGCCCTCTACCTCTCCGTGGTGGCGGAGGGCATGGGCCGGAGCGGCCACACCCTCCGACTCGCCGTTCTCTACCTGGTGACGAGCGTGCCCGTGGCCGTGGCGGGGACCCTGCTCTTCGGGATCATCGGCCCCGCGCTCGGCGAGGCGGCGGGGACGGCCGCGGCCTCCGGGTACGGCCTGCTTCTCACCCGCGGACTGCTCCGGGTCCGGTTCCGGGAGGTCCTCCCCTTCCGCGATCTGGGCCTGATCCTCGGCGTCTCCGGAGCAGCGGCGGCCGCCGCCCTCCCCCTCCGCCTCGCGGGCCTCGCCCCGCTTCCGGGCCTCCTCCTGGCCGGGGCCGTCTTCACCCTCCTCTACGCGGGAGCGATCCTCCTCCCCCGCGGGCCCCTGAAGGCCCATGACCGGGCGCTCCTCCGGGGCTTCGCCCGCCGGCTCGTCCCCGCCGCGGGAGGATCTCGATGAGGGTGGTCCTCATGATCGGCGCGCTCCCCGCGCTCATGGCCGCCACCCTGGCCTTCCCCTGGGTGGGAGTGGCGGCGGTGGTCGTCCTCTACTACGTCCGGCCGAGCATCTGGGGCGCCCCCGCCTGGCTCACCCCCGTCTCCATCCTCACCGCCACCACGATCGCGGCCCTCCTCCTCCACCGGCTCCGCGGCCGGTGCCGCCTCCGCTTCCCCCCGGTCGCCGTGGGCATGACCCTCCTCGTGGTCTCGGCCTGGCTCTCCGCCCGGGGGGCCGCCGTCTCCCCGGCCCTGGCCGCGGCCCGCGTGGAGACCTACCTGAAGTGCGCGGTCTTCGCCCTCCTCGTCCTCCACCTCGTGGACGACGCGCAAAAGCTCAACCGCCTGGCCTGGGCCGTCGTCCTGGGCACCCTCTGGCTCGTGAAGTCGGCCCTCTACCTGGCGGTCACCGCGCACCCCGAGCGCGTGGATTCCATCGGGGGCCAGGGCGGAGGCGCGAACTTCCTGGCCCTCACCCTGGTGGTCTCCCTTCCCCTCCTCCTGGAGAAGGCCCAGGGGGGACGGGGCGCGGAAAGGCTCGCCGCCTTCGCCCTCCTTCCCCTCTGGTTCGCGGCCATGATCCTCTCCGGCTCGCGGGGAGGCTTCCTGGCCATGGCCTTCGTGCTCCTCCTCTTCGTGGGGATGAACCACGGGAGGCGCCTGGCCCTGGCCCTCGCCGTGCTCCTCGCGGCGGGCTTCCTCGCCTTCGCCCCCTCCGGCTATCTCGAGCGCATCCGCACCATCGGCGACTACGAGCGCGACGTGAGCGCCATGGGCCGGATCCGTCTCTGGGAGGCGGCCCTCGACATGGCCGGGGAGCATCCCGGGCTCGGAGTGGGCCCCGGGAACTTCCGGCTCCTCTCCGCGAGGTACACGGGCATCCGCGACGGGAAGACGGGAGGCGGCCTCGTGGCCCACAACACCTACCTGCAGGCCCTCGCGGAGCAGGGGTGGCCGGGGTTCCTCCTCCTCCTCGCGGTCATGGGCCTGACCCTCCGGTCTCTCCGGCGCGCCTCCCGGGAGAGGGAGGGAGAGACCGGGGAGGAGCGGGAGGTCCGGCTCCTGGCCCGGGCCTTCACCCTCGGCTTCCTGGGCTTCGCGGCCCACTCCCTCGTCATGTCGAACCTCCACCGGGACCTGCTCTGGTGGTGGTTCGGCCTGGCGGGCGCCCTGCCCGCGGCCGCGGCGCGGGCCGCCGAGGGGAGAGAAGAGGCGGAGGACCCCGGCGGAGGCGCCCGGGTCCGCCGGGCTCCCTTCCCCCAGCCCGCGTGATCACCTCCCGGCGCGGCCCCGGGCAAGAGGGAAGAGGCCCGCCTTCCCCCCCGGCTCAGCGCCCGGTCTCCGGCATCCCGTTGGGGGCGCTGAACTGGAGCTGGTGCATGGCCCGGTAGACCCCGTCCTCCCGGGCGAGGAGTTCCTCGGGGGTCCCCTCCTCCACGAGCCGGCCCTCGTGCAGGACCAGGATCCGGTCCGCGTGGCCGATGGTGGAGAGCCGGTGGGCCACCACGAAGGTGGTGCGGTTCACCATCATGCGGTTCAGCGCCTCCTGGACGTCGGCCTCCGTCTGGGAGTCGAGGGCGGAGGTGGCCTCGTCGAGGATGAGGATCGGCGCGTCCTTGAGGATGGCCCGGGCGATGGTGATCCGCTGGCGCTGCCCGCCGGAGAGGCGGGTGCCCCGCTCCCCCACCGTCGTCCGGTAGCCCCGCTCCATCTTCATGATCTCCTCGTGGATCCCCGCCGCCTTCGCCGCTTCCACGATCTCCTCCTCCGTGGCCCCCGGCCGCCCGAAGAGGATGTTCTCCCGGACGGTGGCGTTGAAGAGGAAGGCGTCCTGGGTCACGATGGCGATGTTCCGCCGGAGGGAGCGGAGCGTGATCTTGCGGAGATCCCTCCCGTCGATGGTGATCCTCCCCTCCGTGGGATCGTAGAACCGGGCCATGAGGTCGGTGATCGTGGACTTCCCGGCCCCGGTCTCCCCCACGATGGCCGCCACCTGGCCCACCTTCACCCGGAAGGAGATGTCCTTCAGCACCGGCTCCTCGCGGTAGGCGAAGGTCACGTGCTCGAAGGCGATCTCCCGCTCCGGGCGGGTGAGCTCCACCGCCTCCGGGTCGTCCTGGACCTCGGGCTCGAGGTCCAGGATCTCGAAGATCCGCTCCGCGCCGGCCAGGGACTCCTGGATCTTGTTGTAGGTCTTCGTGAGGTCCTTCACCGGCTTGTACATCTGGGCCATGATCACGCTCAGCGTCATGAGGTCCGCCGCCGACGCCCCCGCCGTGCCGTTGATCACCATGTAGCCGCCGATGGCGAGGATGAGCAGCGCCCCCACCGAGTTCATGAGGTCGATGAAGGTCTTGGAGAACGCGGTGGTCCGGGCCACGCGCACGGACTGGGTGAGGAGCCGCCGGCTCGCCTTACGGAGCCGCTCGCTCTCGTGGGCCTCCATCTGGAAGGCCTTCACGGTGCGGACCCCGGTCACGCTCTGCATCATGACCTCGGTGACCACGCCCCTCTGGACCTGGCGCCGCTTCGCGTACTTCTTCACGAGACGGCCGAGCTTGGAGATGGGGAAGACGATGAGGGGAAGGGCCAGGAACACCATCAGCGTGAGCCGCCAGTTCGTGATGAACGCCGCCCCCAGGGCGCCGATGAGCATCAGCGGCTCCTGGAAGAACTCCCCGAAGAGAAGGGAGAGGGACTTCCGGGTCTGGTTCACGTCGTTGGAGAGGCGGCTCATGAGCTCGCCGGCCCGCTGGCGGTCGAAGTACTTGATCTCCAGGGAGAGGAGGTGGGCGGCCACCAGGACCCGCATGTCGTTCACGATGGCCTGCGTCACGTACTTCGAGAGGTACTCCTTGAGCCAGGAGGCCACGGCCATCACCACGATGATCACGGAGAACCACGTGATCACCCACTTCAGGGCCTCCACCGCCCCCGCCCCCTTCCCCAGGAGCACGTCGTCGAAGACCGTCTTCATGAGGGCCAGGCGGATCATGTTCCCGCCCGCGTAGATGCCCATGGCCACGATGGTGAGGACGATGAGGATCCAGTACCGCTTCGCGTAGACGTAGATCCGGAGGAGGTCCTTGGTGAACCGCGCGCGCGGCACGAGCATGGTGCCGAGGAGCGAGAGGAGGGCGATCGCCAGGAGGGCTCCGGTGACGTGCCAGGGCTGCACGCCCCGGACCCCGGCCAGGGCCACCCGCTGGTGGCACTCGACGACGATGCCGCCGTGGAGGTACTCCGAGCGGAGATAGGCCCCCACCGCGTCCCGGTCGTCGAGGTCCTTGTAGGTCGCCGCCCCGGTCTCCCCCGCGGCCACCGCCTCGAAGGCCGCGCTCGTCCGGCGGAACTTCTGGTGCTTGGTGACGTGGGCCAACTGGCCCCGCCCCGGACACCTGAGGACCGGGGTGCCCTTGGCGGTGGTGACGTAGACCCGTCCCCCGCGGCGGGGCCACACCTCGCGCATGGCGTCGATCACCAGGTCCAGCGGCAGGCGCACGTCCAGGTAGACGGCGGGCTGGCGCTTCACGGCCACCACGATCTCCGGCTCGTCGATGAGGGCCACCGCCGTGTAGAGGTCGGTGTTCCCCACTCTCTGGGCGAACCAGGGTTCCTCGTCCTCCCGCGTCATCCTCATCTCGACGCCGCGGCCCTCGGGGATGCCGGAGGACAGGTCGATCCCCCGGAGGTAGGCGGCCTCGGCGTCGATGAGGGCCTCGATCCGGGCCGCGAGGGCGTCCCGGCGGCCCGCGAGCCGGGCCTCCACCTCCCGGCGCAGCTCCGTCCGCTGGATGAGGAAGGCCACCCAGAGCCCGAGCGTGGTGAGGGCCAGGACCGCCGAGAGCACGATCAGCGCGAGCCTGGTGTCGAGCTTCCTCATGCCCCTCTGCCCTCGAGCACCCGGCGGTAGACCCCGAGGGTCCCCTCCACCATGGCCTCGACGCTGTACCTCTCCTCGACGAGCTTCCGGCCCGCCCGGGCCCGGGCCCGGGCGCGCTCCGGCTCCCGCAGGACCCGCAACACGGCGGCGGCCAGGGCCCCGGGGTCCCGGGGGGGCACGAGGAGCCCGGTGGCCTCGTGCCGCACCACCTCGGGGATGCCCCCCACCCGGGAGGCCACCACCGGAGTCCGCAACGCGTGCGCATCCAGGATACTGGTGCAGAGCCCTTCCTTCACGGAGCACATGACGAACACGTCGAACCACCGGATGAGGGACCGGGCGTCCTCCCGGTGTCCGGCGAAGACGAGCCGCCCGTCCGCCCCCATCCTGCGGGCCGCCGCCTCCACCTTCGGCCGGCACTCCCCGTCGCCCACGAGGATCACCCGGAGCTCCGGCTCCTCCCTCCAGAGGAGGGGACAGGCCTCCACCAGGACCTCCTGCGCCTTGTGCCAGCCGAAGTGGGCCACGTCTCCCACCACCGGGGCGGAGGCAGGGATCCGGAATTCCTCCCGGTACTCGCGGCGCGGCACCGCGTCGAGCTCCGCGAGGTCCACGCCGGAAGGGACCACCTCGATCTTCCCGGGAGGGATGCCGTCCTCCACCATGACCCGCCGGACCCCCTCGGAGATGGCGATGAAGCGGTCCACGCAGAACCGGTACTTGAGGAGGTTCAGGCGGAGCGGGGAGCGGTGGATGGAGAAGTCCACGCGCCGGGAGACCACCGTGCGCCCGATGTTCGAGGCCCGGCAGGCGAGGACGCCCAGGGTGTGGGCGTGGGAGGTGTGCATGTGCACGATGTCCGGGCGCCACCGCCGGACGATCCCCAGGACGCGCGCCACCGCGGCGGGGTTCATCTCGCCGCGCATGGAGACCTCGCGGACCTCCAGGCCGCGTTCCCGGGCGCGGGCCGCGAAGGGGCTTCCCGGCTGGCCGGCCACCAGCACCTCCACGCCGCGGCGGGCCAGCCCCTCGGCGAGGAAGAGGGCCTGCCTCTCTCCCCCCCGCCAGGTCCGCTCGGTATCGATGTGGAGCGTCCTCAGGAAACCACCCTCATCCGCAGCAGGGGCACCTTCCAGACGGCCTCCAGGAAGACGGCCCCCGACATCTTGGAACGTCCGACCCTCCGGTCGGTGAAGACGATCGGCACCTCCACGATACGCGCCCCCCGCCGGTGGGCGCGATAGGTCGTTTCCACCTGGAAACAGTAACCGGTGGACCGCACTCTTTCGAGGCCGAGTTCGAGGAGCGTCTCCCGGCGCCAGGCCTTGAATCCCCCCGTGGCGTCGGACACGGGAAGGGAGAGGAGCAGGCGGGCGTAGAGGCTTCCCCCCCGGCTGAGGAGCCGCCGGGCCCGGCCCCAGTTCCGCGTCCCCCCGCCGCGGACGTAGCGGGAGCCCACCGCGAGGTCCGCCCGGGACAGGGCCCGGAGGAGCGCCGGCACCGCGCCCGGATCGTGGGAGAGGTCCGCGTCCATCTGCAGGAGCCGGCCGTACCCTTCCTCCAGGCCGCGCCGGAAACCCGCCACGTAGGCCGTCCCCAACCCCCGCTTGGCCGGGCGGTGGATCACCCGGACGCGGCCGCCCGTCTCCCGGCCGAGCTCCTCCGCGATCTCCCCCGTCCCGTCCGGGGAGGCGTCGTCCACCACGAGCACGTCGAGGGGCTCGGGGAGGGCGAGGAGGCGCGAGACCAGGGGCCGGAGGTTCTCCGCCTCGTCGAAGGTGGGGATCACCGCCAGGACGCGGGCCCGGGTCTTCACTCCGCCGCCTCCCGGTAGACCCGGAGGGTGCGGATCGCCACCTCCGACCAGCGGTGACGGGCGGCGTGGAGGAGGCCGCGCCGCCGGAGGTCCGCCCGGAGCTCCTCGTCCGAGAGCACGCGCAGCACTCCCTCCCGGATCGAGGCCGGGTCCTCGGGTTCCACGGGGACCCGGATGCCCGCCGTCGTCTCCGGGAGCGCCCCCCGGTCGCTGCACACCACGGGGATCCCGCAGGCCATGGCCTCGAGGGCGGGGAGCCCGAAACCCTCCAGGAAGCTCGGAAAGACCAGGCACTCCGCACCCGCCAGGAGGGCGGGGATGTCCCCCTCCGGGAAGTAGCCGGTGAGGATCACGCGCCCGGAAAGCCCCCGCCGCTCCACCTCCTCCTCGAGGTCCTCGTGGCCGTGCGAGATCGGCCCCGCGAGCACGAGCCGCGGCGCGTCCCGGGGCATCCCCTCCCAGGCCCGGAGCAGCCCGCGGATGTTCTTGCGGAGGGAGAGCTGCCCCACGAACACGGCGTAGGGTCCCTCGATGCCGTACCGGGCCCGGAGGGCGGGCGTACCCTCCGCGGCCTCCGGGCGGAAGGCCTCCTCCACCCCCTCGGGGACCACCACCACCCTCTCCGCGGGGACCGGGAGGTGGCGGAGGAAGGCGTCCCGGGTCCAGGCGCTCACGCAGAGGATCCGGTGGGAGCTCCTCGCGATCTCCCGGTAGCGCTTCCGCTTCCGCTTCCGGAACCCCTCCCGGGCGAACTCCGCGGACTCCAGGGAGAAGACGTCGTGCACGGTGGTCACCGCCCGCGCCCCCGGAAGCCGGAGCAGCCGGGCGTCCGGACCGTGGGCCACGTCGATCCCCCGGGGCCCGGGCCATCCCCCCTGGATCCAGCGGGCGGAGAAGCGCGGGGAGGGCGGGGGGATCCGGTAGCGGCGCCGGGAGAACCGGGAGAGGCGGTAGCAGAGCACGAACTCGTCCTCCGGCGCCGCGACCGCGAGGGCGCGCACGAGGTTCGAGACGTACCGGGCCACCCCGGTCCGGTGCGCTTTCAGGAGTGCCGTGGCGTCGAGGGCGATCCGCATCGGTCCGTGAGTGTACGGCTCACCCTGCTGGAACCCGCCCGGGAATTCGGTGCCGAGCGCTACGGCTCCGTTGCGCCTCACGGGACACGCATCGGTCCGTGAGTGTACGGGACCGGAACCGGGAAGCTCAGTTCACCCGGAGGATCCCCGCCCGTTCCCGGCCGCCGCCGGCTTCCCACCGTGGGTCCCGGGATCGGGCCGACGGCCTCCCGCGAGCGACCTCCCCGGGAGGGCGGAACCCCACGCTCCTCCCGCGGGCGGATGGTCCCGCTCCCTCGCGCATCGCCGGTTCACAGGCCGATCTCGAAGAGGGCTTCCGTCCCGGGCGGGTCCTCCATCCCGCCCACCCTGAGGTGATCTCCGGAGCGGGCCCCGTCCGCCCGGCCGGGGATACGGTTTCCACCGGCACGGACGTACGCGAGGGGTTCGAGTACTCCCGCCTCCGTATGTTCGTGCATCATCTCCCCCCTGAGAGTCGAGGGAGGGGTTGCGCCGTCGCCTCCCTTCTCAGATGCCGCGCCGCGACAGAGGACGTAGGTCATGGTTCGTGGGGCCGCGAGCGCTGCAGGGTGGTCCGGAGAACCAGGAGAGCCTTTGCGAGGGAGAACCCCATGGGTGGCCGATGTCGCCGTGCACGTCCGTACCGGAGCAAACCTTACCCTTCTCGAGCGAGGGCATACGCCTCCGCATCATGTCCTCACGGACCACCATCCCCCCCCGCCCGGCACCATCCGCCGGCCCTCCTCGACGACATTCGCGGGCCGGTCAACGAAGAGCCCGGACCCCGCACCCACCCGGCGGCGAAGGGCGAGAGGCGGACGGACCGGGGCGGGCTCGCGTGGCCTGGAATCCACCATCCCGCCGTGGTACAAGGGAGGTCTTCGAGGCCATGACCCTGAAGACCCACACTCCCTGCGAGTCCGCGAGGAACGACCGACCCGGAGAACCCGGCGAAGCGGTCCACTCCGGCGCTCTCCGCTCGGAGGCCGGCAGGCACCCGGCGAGGATCTCACCGCGCGGCGACGCCCGCAGCCGAACGGCAACGGGCACGCCCGCGCCGTCTCTCCTCGCCGGGGGAGGCGGATCCTCCGCCGCCGGCCGCGGGCCGCGGCCGACCCCCTCCTCGCCGCCCCGCGGCGGCCGCCCTCGGCGCCTGCTCCCGCCGAGTCCGCGAGCCGCGCGAACCTTCGGAAGGTCAGGAGTACATGCCACGGCCTAGCGCCGGCACGCCGGGAGATCCGGAGGCCCCGAACTACGAGAGGCCGACGCCTGCCCTGGCCGCCCTTCTTCTCGTCTTCCTCTTCCTCTACATCAGGTTCCGTGTCGACACGAGCCTGTTGTATCTCACGGGCCCCGGACTGTTCGTCTTGGATCTCGACTTCCTCCGGCAGTTCATGGACTATCCCGGGAGGCCCGCCCGGTATCTGACCTTGCTTCTCCAGGAACTCTACTCGTCTCCGTGGCGGGGAGCCCTGGCCGCGAGTGTGCTCATTCTCCTCCTCGGTGCCTGCACCCGCGCCCTGCTCGTGAGTACCCGCCCGCGAGGCGGCTTCCGGTTCACCCTGTACGGCTGGATAGGTCTTCTGTTGCCCGCGCTGCTGGCCCTCGTCAGCTTCAATCGATATCAGCCGGTCGATCTCGTGGGCATCGTCGCCGCCCTTCTCCTGGCCCTCGCGTACACCAGGATGTTCCCGGCGTGCCTCCCCTGGAGGGTGCCGACCTTCGCGGGTCTGCTCGTCCTCATGACGCTCCTGAGTCCCGATATGAGTCCCCTCCTGGCGTCTCTGTGCGCCCTCTGGGAGACGGCCGGGAAGAAGAGGTGGTTCGCCGGGCTCCTCTACTCGATCTTCGGGGCGCTGCCCCGCGCTTTCGTCAATGGGTACTTCTTGAACCTGGACTTCCTGTTCGTGAAGTTCAGGGCGGCTCCGCTCCTCTTCCCCAGACCAGCCGTGGTGCCCATCGCCCTTCTGACCGCTCTACTCGTCGTTTCCGGCGTGGCCGCCTTGCGCAGACGATCCAAGTCCGTCTTCTTCGCGGGGCTGATCCTCTTCCTCTACGGTCTGCAGTTGGACGTCCATCTTCCCGTTCAGGGACTCCTGTGCTTCTCCGTCGCGCTCGCGCCGGCCCTGCCCTGCCTGCTGCCCGGGGCTCCCCCGCCGCAGGCCTGGAAACCACGGGGGACCGCGGTGATTTCGGCCGTCGCCTGCCTGTCCGCCGCGTTTCTGTTGGTGGCTCTGCCGTCCCTGGACCGCCAAACCCGGTACTTCTTGAGATTCAAGCGGAGCTGCCTCCGCCGAGACTGGCCCGCCGCCCTCCGCCTCGCCGCGCGGATCCGACCGGACACCTACCGCCAGCGCCCGGTGCTCTATCCCATGCTTCACAGAGCGCTCTACCACGCCGGGCGGCTGCCCTACGCCTTGCTCGACTTTCCCACGGATCGTTCTCTCATGCTGCCGGTTCCCATGCCTCGCTGGGACAGGCTGGTTCGCGAAGGAAGCATGGAGACGGCGGAGACCTGCCTGGACCTCGGACTGGTGAACCACGCGGAACTCATGGCTTACGACTCGCTGGAAGCGGTGGAAAAACCCGCCCGCGCCTACCGGCTCCTCGCCCGGGTCTACCTCCTGAAGGACAACCCGGCGGCGGCCCGGCCGATACTGAATCTGCTGAGAAAGACGCTCGTCCATCGTCGATGGGCCGACCGCTACCTGGCGTTGCTGGATGGGACGCCGGCCGACCATCCGGACCCCCGGATCGCGCACATCCGATCCGTCATGGTCACGACCGACCTTCCTGAGGATGCGCGATTGCTCTACGGGTTGACCAACATGGCCTGGGACTGGGAAGCGGTCCTGAAGAAGCTCCTTGACGTCCATCCCTCCAACAAGATGGCCTTCGAGTACCTCATGAGCTACTACCTCCTGCGGGGCCGCACCCACCAGGTCGTGGAACTCCTGCCGCTGTTGAAAAGACTCGGTTACCGGGAGATACCGGACCTCTATCAAGAGGCGCTCCTGACGGACTCCCTTCTTGCCGGCAGAGGGCCGGAAACCCTCCACTCCTGGCCTCTCAAGCCTCCGCTCGTGCAGAAGTACTCCACCCTCATGCGTATCTATGATCGCCTGGGCCGGGACCCGGCTGCGGCCTACGAGGCGGTGGCACGCTCGGGCGGATCGACGTACTTCGCCTACTGCCTGTCCTTGATGAAACATGACGAGAAGAGCAAGAAGGATTACTAGAGCCCACGGCGCGATCGCGATCGTGCTCCTCGCGGCGGCCGCCGCCGCCATCCTGCTGCCCAACGGCGACTACCGGATCGAACACCATGCCGAGGCCGGGCGTCCTCCGAAGCTGTTCCCCGACTACTCCGGCATCCGCATTCCCTTCAACATCGCGCCGCTGAACTTCGTCATCGAGGAACCCGGCAACCGGTATCAGGTCCGAATCCGGTCCGCGGACGGTGGAATCGTCATCTCCAGCCCATGCCCCGGCATACGAATACCCGCCGCCGAGTGGAGGAAGCTCCTGCGCGAGAACCGGGGTGAGAAGCTCCGTATCGACGTTTTCGTCGACGATTCCAGGTTCGGCTGGGTCAGGTTCCAAACGATATTCAACGAAATATCGGCCGACCCGATTGACCCATTCCTCGTGTACCGCGATATCTCTCCCCAGTTCTATCTCAAGGCGGACATGAGGCTCAAGCAGAGGAGTCTGGAGGGTTTCGACGAAAGAACGATACTCGACCACCGGCAATTGTTCATGGGAGGATGCTTCAACTGTCACTCGTTCTTCAACTACCAGTCCGACAGATTCGTATTCCAGGTCAGGTACAAGGGTCAGAACTACATGGTCTTGAGCGACCGGGGCCGGGTAACGCTCATACAACCCGTGTTTCACAGACCCGGTTCGGCCTATCTATCGTGGCATCCCGGCGGGGACGCCATCGCCCTCACCGGCGACATGGGATACGAGATATTCAACCTCATGGCGGGAATGGTGCCCGAGGAGGTGCTGGAGTACGCGGATACGGCGGGCGATGTGGGCGTATACCGGATCTCGGAAAACAGGGTCTCCACCACTCCGGCCCTATCCCGGGAGGACAGGGTAGAGACGCAGCCCGCCTGGTCCGCCGACGGCAAGTACCTCTACTTCGTGAGCGCGCCTCGGGTCTCCGTGGAGAAGTATGAGGACATAAAGTACGACCTCAGGCGGATCCCGTACGATATCGACACGGACACGTGGGGAGAGAGCGAGACGCTGATCTCGGCGGCCCGTACGGGATTGAGCTGCACGTTCCCCAGGGCCTCACCGGACGGCAAGTACCTTCTCTTCTGCATGACCGATCGTTCGTCATTCTCCATACTGCGCAGCAAGACCGACCTCTACATCATGGACCTGGCGTCCGGATCCTACCAGAGGCTCCCCATAAACAGCGATCGAACGGATTCGTATCACTCCTGGGCCTCCAACAGCAAGTGGTTCGCCTTCGTGAGCAAGAGGCGCGACGGGGTTCACGGGCTGGTCTACTTCAGCCACATCGACGGCGACGGCAAGGTCTCGAAGCCCTTCGTCCTTCCGCAGCGGGATCCCCACTACTACGAGTCGTTCGTAAGGACGTACAACGTGCCCGAGTTCGTCCGTGAGCCCATCCGTACCGACCGTTTCGTGCTCGGGTCGAAGGCGTCCGCCGTCGAGAGGATACGGCGTTCGAGATGAAAGGAGGCGGTCGCCGAAAGGTGCGCGCCACGCGGCGATCCGCCGGGGCCCATCGCCTCGCCCGGGGACCCCATTCCCGAGCCCGGGATTCGGCTCGCGCGCTTCCAGGGGATCCGCGCGGACCTCCGGGACAGGGTGGCCGCTCTTCGTCCGCGCCGGTTCCCGCCTGGACTCCTCCCGTCGCGCCGGGCCGTCGATGCCCGTTCCTTGCCCGGGATCTTTCCCGGACCCCTCTCGGGTCCGGCCCGCGCCGCATTCGGCGGTTCCGCGACCCGGGCGCGCACCGCGGCAAGGGGATCACCTCCCCCCGATGCCTGGGGGCCGGCCACTTCCCCATTCGCCCCAGGCCTCCACGAGCGAGACCTTTCCGTTCGTCGCCTGGACCTGCTGGAGCGCCCCCTCGGCCTCGAAATCGGAGACGAGGGCGCAGATCGGCCCTTCCCCCGCCGCCGCCACGGCGGCGAGGAGAAACAGCACCGCGACCCCGGCGAACGCCTTGCCCATACCCGGCTCCCCCGGCGGCGAGCCTCCCGGCCGTTCCCCCGACGGCCGGGGGATTCCATCCGGAGCCAATCGTACACTCTTCGGACGAAGCAGCGGATCCGGAAGCCGCTCCAGCCGGAGATCGTGGTGGGTTGCCGGACGGCGCGGCGGTACTTGGCGGGAGTGCGGACCCGGCTCCTTCGCCGGGAAGTGTTCCTTTGCCGGGAGCATGGTCCCGGGGAGACGATGGAGGTGGACTTCGGGACGACGCGGGCCCGGATCGGGGGAGAGATCGCTCGTCTGAAGTACGTCCTGCCTTCGGATCATCCCAGGCCCAGCAGGAGGGCCGGGACCATGGCGAGGACGACGGCGAGGATGACGGCGGGAAAGAACACCCACACGACGGCGTCGGTGAAGGCGATGAGCAGGAAGAGCAGGAGCCCCAGCGGCGCGGCCCGGTCCAGGAGTCGCTGTCCCGTCACCGGGAGCAGGGCCCGGAGAATCCGACTCCCGTCCAGCGGCGGAACCGGCAGCAAGTTCAGCACGGCGAGGACGCTGTTCACGAGGATTCCGGCTTTCAGCGTCTCCACCACGGTCTCCCACACCGGCGCCAGGGGCAGGTCGCCCAGATCGATCTCGACGAACAACTGGGAGACGGCGCCCAGATCGGACGCGGGTCGAAGGCGTTTCAGGACCGCGGCGGCGAGGAGCAGGAGGCCCGTCGAGACGAGGGCGAGCAGCAAGTTCGCCGCCACGCCCGCCACCGAGACGAAGGCCTCCCCGCGCCGGCGGTGAGCATAGCGCCGGGGACGGACCGGTACCGGCTTTGCCCAGCCGAAGGCCATGGCCCCCGGGATGAGCGAGAGGACGATCGGGAGGACGATGCTGCCGAATGGATCGATGTGCCGGAGCGGATTGAGCGTGAGCCTTCCCGCCTCAAGGGCGGTGGAATCGCCGGAGATCCTCGCCGCCGCCGCATGCGCGCACTCGTGGAGGATCACGGAGCCGAGGAGGACGGCGAGCATGATCACGACGCTCCGCAGGGAGTGCCCGCCCGCGGTGTGGAAGAGGAAGTCGATCTCGGGGCCCCCGCCCGGCGTCGCCGCCCGCCCCAGGACACCGACGCCGAAGAAGAGAAGCGAGAGCAGGGACACCGCCAGCCCGATACGGGCCGCGGGGCGATCCCAGGGAAGCTTCGCCTTCACGTGGAGCAGGATGGACACCGCGAGGAGAGCCAAGGCGAAGGGCAGGCCGGCAAGGGGAACCAGAGCGGGGAGGATCAGGGCCATGACGGTCATCGCGAGACCGGAGGTGACGGGATCGGCGGGTGCGAGCACCGGTTCCTGCGGCTCGCCTTGCGGCTCCTCCGGCTCGCGCACCGGTTCCCGCGGTTCGAGCACCGGCTTCTCCGGCTCGCGTCCCGGCTTCTGCGGCTCGCGTGCCGGTTTCTCCGGCTCGATCACCGGTTCCCGCGGCTCGATTGCCGGCTTCTCCGGCTCCGCCCCGGACTCGACCAGCTTCTCCAGTCGCTGGAACTCCGGGTTCTTCCCCAGCTTCCGGCGGGCGCGAGCGAGAAGCCGCCCGGCCCCGGCCGTGTCGCCCGCGGCGATCAGATCGGTCACCCGCCGGCAGACCCGCCTGGTCTCGACGATGTTCCCGGTGATTCCGGTGAGCAGGAGCATTCCAAGGAGGATCCCCACGGCCCCCGCCGCCGACACGCCCGCCAGGTACGCGCCGGCGGCGGCGAGGATCGAAGCGAGGCCGCCCGAGACGATCAGCCAGGCCGGCATCGTTCCGAAACTGCGCGGGCGGCGGGACCGCCGGCGCGATCCGACGCGACGGGAGCGGCGCACAGGCCCTTTCGAAGTTCTCTCCAAGCCATCCTCCGGGAAACCGGACGCCGGGCGGAACCTCGCACCATTCATACCAACCGGCCGTATCGCCATCCGATCGACTCTTCCGAGGCGCGCTTCTTCCGGTTCCGGACTCGCCGTCACCGGTTCCTCGACGAGCCGCCGCCGGTGATCACAGCGCGGGCGGGCCTGCCCGCGCCGTCTCTTTCTCGCCGGGGGAGGCGGATCCTCCGCCGCCGGCCGCGTACCGCGACCGCCCCCTCCTCGCCGCCGAACGGCGGGCGCCTTCGGCGCCGGCTCCCGCCAAGTCCGCGAGCCGCGCGGAGACCCGGAAGGTCAGCAGTGCCTTCCGCTCGGGCGGGGGACCGTTCCCCACCGCCGGATGCCGGCCCCCTCCGTCACCCACGCCGCGTGGTCACCGCCGAACCGTTGAACCCCGCTCGAGCGCGGTGCCGAGGATGCTCTCCTGCCGGCATGGAGAGGACCCGCGAACCGGTTTCCTCCGGCACGAACGCGCGCAAGGGCGCGGGTGATCCCGTCCCTTTCCTGCCCCCGTATCTCTGGCCCCGGCGCGCCGGGCTGCGTAGGATCCCCACGATGAGCGACCGGCACGAGGGGGCTCCTCCCCTGCCCATCTTCGACGTCCGGAAGTGGACCCTGCGCATGGCCGTGGCCGCGGCCTTCGCGGCGGCCGTCCTCGTCTTCGCCCGGCCCTGGGATCGCCCCCTCCTCATCGTCCCCGGCGCCGTCCTCGCCGCCCTCGGCTGTGCGCTCCGGATCTGGGGCACGGGCCACCTGGCGAAGAACAAGGTCCTCGCCACCGGAGGTCCCTACGCCTTCGTGCGCCACCCCCTCTACCTGGGCACGCTCCTCGTGGTCGTGGGGCTCGGGCTCGCGGCGGGGGGCCCGGTGGTGCTCTACGGCCTGCTCCCCGCCGCCCTCGTGGTCTACTTCCTCTACTACGCGCCGAAGAAGGAGAAAGTGGAGTCGGACCGGCTGCGACGGAGGTTCGGGGAGGAGTTCGACCGGTACCGGGCCGCGGTGAGGGGCTACGTGCCGCGCCTCACCCCCTACCCGGGCCGCCGCGGCCGGTGGTCGCTCGCCGGGGTGCGGGCGAACCGCGAGTACCTCATCGCCCTCTCCGTGGCGCTGGGCCTGGCGGTGATCCTCCTCCGCTACCGGCTGCACGGATGAGGGCTCCGCGGGCTCCCCTCTCGCGCCGCGAATACGAGGCGCGGGCGGGGCCCAACCTCTCCCGCGAGTGCTGGTACAAGCCCACCGTCCGGCCCGTGACGATCGGGGGCCGGCCCGCCCTGGTGAAGGACTTCCTCCCCCGGCCCTTCTTCGTGCGCTTCACCCTCGGCCGGATCTCCATGGAACGGGAGGTGCGCATCTACCTGGCCCTCCGGGGGATCGAGGGGGTTCCCCGGTTTCTCGGCGTCCTCGACCCCTACGCCTTCGCGGTGGAGAGGATCGAGGGCCGGGACGTGGCGGCCTTCAAGAAGGGAACGCTTCCCCCGGGCTTCTTCCCCGCGCTCGACCGGCTCCTCGGGGAGATCCACGCCCGGGGCGTGGTGCACGCGGATCTCCGCCAGCGCCGGAACGTCCTCGTGGGGGACGACGGCCGTCCCTTCCTCATCGACTTCGCCTCCGGGCTTCGTCTGCCCCGGGAGTCGGCGTGGTTTAGAATGGCCCGCGCCTTCGACCTGTCCGGAGTGGCCAAGCTGAAGGCCAAGCACGCCCCGGATCGACTCTCCGAGGGGGAACGGCGGCTCCTCGCCCTGGAGCGCTACCGGCTCTTCAGGAACCGGCGGAAGTCGAGGCGGGAAAGGAGGCGGCGCGCCCGCCGCGCCGCGCGGAGCGAGAGGAGGCTGCAGTGAAGAGAGTGACGGCGGTGGCGATGTTCGGGCTGGTCCTGGCGCTGGCGGCAGGACCCGCTCCGGCACAGGACCGGGGTCGAAGGTGGACCGAGAAAGCCGTCTCCGTGGAGTCGGCCCATCCCTATCCCAACGCCTCGAGCGAGGCCGTGGAGGTCCGGCAGCCCGGGGCGGCGGAGATCCGCCTCCACTTCGCGAAGATGGAGGTGGAGGAGAGCTTCGATTTCCTCGAGATCCTCGACGCGCAGGGGAAGGTGGTGCAGCGCCTCACGGGGGCGAAGGAGAACTTCTGGACGGCGCCCGTGGCCGGAGACACGGTGCGGATCCGCGTGGTCGCCGACCAGAGCCTCTCCCTCTACGGGTTCCGGATCGACCGCCTGTCCTGGCGGGGCCCGGAGATCGTGGTGAGCCCCGTCCACTCCCTCTCCTTCGAGCTGCCCGGCGGTCCCTCGCTGAAGTCGGGGCGGAGCGCCCCCCTCACGGTGCTCGGCCTCGACCGGGACGGCCGGCCCATCGAGCTCGAGGGCCACCCCATCTACTTCAACATCCGCGGGCCGGTGGAGGTCCTCGCCGTGGAGCTGCCCCACCGCTACAAGATCGTGGCCGCCCCGGATCTCCGGGTCGCCGCGGAGGCCCGGATCACGGCCTACTCCGGCCGCTCCTCCGACATCCGGGGGGAGTTCACCCTGAAGATCCTCCCCGCCCGGCCGCTCGCCTCCCTCCTCGTCCAGTGCCGGGCCCGGGCGGTGGCCCTCGGGAAGAGCGCGGAGTTCACGGTGGTGGGGAAGCCGCGGGACGGCCGCGGCGGCCCCGAGAACCTCTCCCTCTCCGAGGTGGAGGTGGAGCTCGCGGGCCCCGGGAAGATCGTGCCCGTTCCGGGCGGGCCCACCGCGAGGTACCGCTACGAGGCGCCCCCCCGGGCCCGGCCCGGGGAGGAGGCCGTGATCCGGGTGTTCCTCGCGGGAGAGAGGTCCGTCGCCGGCACCCTCACCCTCCCCATCGTGCGCACCGTGGCCGCCCTGGAGATCCGCTGCCCGGTGCGGGAGGTGGCGGCGGGAGAGACGGTGGAGATCCGCGTGTACTCGGTACCCGGGGACCGGCAGGCCCGCCCGGCGATCCTCCCGGCGCGGCTGGTGCGCGTCACCCTGGAGGGGCCGGGCCGCCTGGTCCCGGTCGACCCCCGCGGCGACGCCCGCTATCGCTACCTCGCTCCCCCCGTCGCCCCTCCCGGCCGGGTGGCCCTGATCCAGGCCGTGCTCGTCTCCGACCCCCACGCCGCCGGCCGCCTGTCCCTGCCCCTGGTGCGGCCGTTCGACGCGCTGGACATCCGCACCCGGTCCGCGAGGATCCGGCTGGGCACCACCGCGGACCTGGACATCCTGCCCCGCCCCCGGCCCGGCTCTCGCCGCCGTCCGATCCTCCCGGCCGGGCAGCTCCAGGTGAAGCTCGAGGGGCCGGGCCGCCTCGTGCCCCGCGCGGGCACCGAGACGGGGTACCGGTACGAGGCCCCCCTCGCCCCGTGGGGCGCCCCCCAGGCGGTGGTGAGCGCCTGGCTGAAGGACGACCCGGAGGTGCGGGGAACGATCACGCTCTCGCTGGTGCGTCCCCTGTACCCCCGGCCCGCGGTGGTACCGGAGGTGCGGGGTCTCATCCGCTTCGCGGAGTACGCCACCCGGGAGAGCGCCGCGGACCCCTGGAAGTCCCGGAGGATCCCCCCGGAGGGCGATCTCTTCCGCAACCGCCTCCAGAACCACCGCTGGGTGTTCAAGGTGGACCGGCCCCGGGTGCTGCAGGTGGAGGTGGACGTCTTCCCCGCGGACGATCCCCGGAAGGTGGTCCGCTACCGGGAGTCCGATCCCTCCCTCACCGTGGGCCCTCAGGGCCCGGTGGTGATGGGTCAGTTCAAGGAACAGTTCCGCGAGGGTCGGGGCGAGTACCGCGTGGTCTTCTACGTGTGGACGGGGCCGAGCACGGTGGAGAAGCAGACCATCCGGGTGCTCCGGGCGCGGAAGAACCCCTGACGGAGAGGGAGATCCCGCCTGCGCGACGAGGAGGTGCGGCCGTGGCGGGGATCCGGGCGTTCGAGGAGAATGCCGGCAGGTACGAAGCCTGGTTCCACCGGCACCGGCGGGAGTACGAATCGGAGCTTCGTGCCGTGCGCGAACTGGTCCCCCCGACCGGCCGGGGCCTGGAGATCGGCGCCGGGACCGGCCGGTTCGCCGCCCCGCTCGACATCCCGTGGGGCGTGGAGCCTTGCCGGGCGATGGCGCGGATCGCGGTGGCGCGGGGCGTGCGGGTGTGCCTCGGCCTGGCCGAAGCTCTCCCGTGGAGGGACGAGCAGTTCGATCACGTGCTGTTCGTGGTCACCGTTTGCTTCCTGGACGACATCCCCACGGCCTTCCGGGAAGCCCACCGGGTGCTGCGGCCCCGGGGCCGCATCGTGCTCGGCTTCATCGACCGGAACAGCTTCCTCGGAAGGCGGTACGAGGCCCGAAAGGAGCGCAATGTCTTCTACCGGGACGCCACCTTCCTCTCCACCGGGGACGTCGTCCGCCAGCTCTCCACCGCGGGCTTCGCGGGGTTCGAGTACCGTCAGACTCTCTTCCGGCGATCCACCGGGGCGAAGGAGGCCGACCCGGTGAGGCCGGGTCACGGCGATGGCGCCTTCATCGTGATCCGGGGGACGAAGAGCCCCGGCGGGGTCCCGCCGGCCGGCGACCGTTGAGGCTCTCCCCTCCGAACGGGATCCGGGCCGCCGGCCGCGGCGCGAATCCCGCGGCCTTTTCTAGCGGCGCCGGAGCTCCCGGGCCACGGCCTGGCGGAAGTCGGGAGACGGCTTCGCGGCGAGGAGCGCCTCGAGCTCCGCGCGGGTGAGGGCCGGCAGGGCCCCCACCCGGCACCAGATCGGCTGGGCCGGATCCCGGGCGATGCGGAGGAGCTCGGCGCGGGCGCTCTTCGAGTTCTCGGCCAGCGC
>JAOZQC010000246.1 GCA_029932425.1 Planctomycetota bacterium
CGCCGGGGGTCCGCTGCGCCGCGGGCGCTGGCCGCGGCGCGGGCCGGTCCCGGGAGAGGGGCGCCGGCTCCGGCCGCGGGCTCGGCCGGGGTCGAGGGCCCGGCTCCACCGCCGGGGGAGTTCCGCCCGGGGCCTCCGCCCGCCGGGCGGCGGGTCGCCGGACCGCGGGGGTCGGTTCGCGGGCGGGAGCCGGGGCGACCGCCGGCGCCGGCCCCGTGGCGGGCGCCGGCCTCGTGGAGGGCATCGGCCCGGCGGCGGGGGCCGGCTCGCGGCGGGGGGCGGGCGAGGGCTCGCGGGCGGGGGGGCGAGGCGCCGGGGGCCTCCTTCCTCCGCCGGGCCTCTTCTCCCGGCTCAGGTTCTGGAGCACCATGCCCGAGAGGGCCTTCAGCGTGGGGAAGACCCCCTCGCCGGTGACGGCCACCGCCTCGAACCAGGGCAGCCCCCGCGGGTTCAGCTTCTCGTTCAGCTCCGCCACGTCCGCGATGTCCGGGAGGTCGCGCTTGTTGTACTGGATCACCATGGGGATGTCTTCGAGGCGCTTCCCGTACTCCGCGAGGTTGTTCCGGAGGTTCTCCATGGACTCGAGGTTCTCGGCCATCTTCCCCTCCTGGGAATCGGCGACGAAGATGATGCCGTCGACGCCCTGGAGGACGAGCTTCCGGGTGGAGTTGTAGTAGACCTGGCCGGGCACGGTGTAGAGCTGGAACTTGGTCCGCATGCCCGCGATGTTCCCGAGGTCGAGGGGCATGAAGTCGAAGAAGAGGGTGCGATCCCCCTCGGTGGCGATGGACGTCAGCTCGCCCCGGTTCTGGGTGGGGGCCTTCTGGTGCACGATCTCGAGGTTGGTGGTCTTGCCGCTCATCCCCGGACCGTAGTACACGATCTTGCAGTTGACCTCCTTCAGGGCGAAGTTGATCTGAACCATCTCAGTCCTTTCCTCCCACCCGACGATCCGGCCGAATGCTCCCCTCTTCCCTGGCCCACGCGATTCTCATGCGATCCGCATCTCCCCCAGAGACCGGATGCGGCGGGCCGCGCTCTCGATCTCGATGCTCGCCGGTCCCAGGTCGAGGTTCCGGCTCATGACCACGACCAGGTAGGCGATCCCCGTATCGGTGAACAGCATCTTCCCGTGGCTCGAGACCATGGTCAGCCGGCGGAAGCTCTCGAGCCCGCAGGAGGCCAGCGCCTTGCGGGTCTTCATGATGACCGCGGAAGCCATGGCCGCGACCTTCTCGTCGTCGAGCGGGCGGTGGAGCGAGGCGGCGATGACCATCCCGTCGTGGCTCACCACCATGGACCCCCGGATGCCGGGAACGTAGCTCAGGTCTTTCAGGATCCTACGCACCGGCCACCTCCTGGACGGGGGAGAGGTTCCTCGCCGCGAACTCCTCCAGCAGGCCGTGGGCCTCCCGCGGCTTCAGGGAGTCGTACTTGATCGCCAGGGCGGCGGTCCGGATCCGGGAGAGGGAGATTCCCCCGAAGTCCCCCTCCACGGTGCACCAGTAAAACGACCCCATGTCCATGCGCCGCGTCGTCTCCTCCGCGGTGCGCATGACCTCGGTCACGAGCCCCGCGAACTGCTTCCGGGTGAGGGACTCCATGTCCGCGTACTCCGCGAAGGGCTCCCCGTCCCGGTCCACGATCACCGCGTTCCGCACCTCGGGCCGCTTGCCGAGCTCCACGAGGGCCCGCCTCAGGCGCTCCTCGTCGATGTGGGTCCCTCCCCGCGGGACCGCGGGAGGAGCGGTCTCGTCGCGGAGGGGGAACTGCTCGAGCGGGTTCGCCAGGGATCCCCGGGCCTCGACCTCGCGGATGAGCTCGGACACGGGCAGCTCGCCGATGTCCTCGTCCTCGGGATCCAGGAGGCGGGGACGATCCGGGGGGTTGGCCTCCACCTCCCGGAGGAAGCGCGAGATCTCCCGGTGGTTCGGGGCGAGAGCGAGGACCTTCCGGAGCTCCTCCATCATCGGGTTCAGCGCCCCCACGGCCCAGTAGAGCCGGGCCAGGAGCAGGGGGGCCTTCACGTTCTGACTGTTCAGCTTCGAGACCCGGCGGAGCTGCTTCATGGCCTCCAGGCCGTCGTGGGCGATGAGGTCCTGGAAGAACCGCGCGAGACGGACCTCCCCGATGATGAGGTAGGGATTCTCGTTCAGCGGGAACCGCTCCAGGCACTGCTCGCAGATCTCCAGGGCCTTGTCGAAGTTCCCGAGCTCCCGGTAGATGGAGGCGAGCTGGGTGTAGACGGTGGGGTTCGGCCGTTCCGCGATGTCCCGGCGCAACCGCGTGAGCTGGGCCTGCAGCCGCTGCTTCTTCGCGAACGTGCTGATCGCACTCAGCCGCTCGGAGGTGGGAAACATGGCGAGCCCCCGCTGGGCCGTGGCGTACGCGTCCTCCGTGCGCCCGAAGGCGATGTAGCGTTCGGCGAGGGTGCCCAGGGTCGCCGGAGAGGGGCTCTGCTGCGCCGCCTTCTTCAGGCGGTTCAGCTCCCGCATCTGCTTCACCTTGTTCAGGATGCTCACGGCCTGGCCTTCCCGAGAAGGGCATGCGGATCGTCCCGGATGCCGTTCATCTCTTTCGACTTGCCGTTTCCTATCGACACGTACCGTTCTCCGGGTTTAGTCCGAACGCCCGGGTCACTGCTCCATGATGAAGACCTCACCGGCCTCCGTGGCCACGAGGAGGCGCTTTCCGGCGGCCGCCACGCGGGCGTACACCGCGGGGCCCTTCTTCTCGTCCCCGTCGAGCTGGTATCTCCACTGCACGCGGAACCGGCCCCCGGCGAGCTCGATGCGGAGCACCTCCCCCCGGTCGTTGGCGAGGAAGATCACGTTCCCCGCGATCACGGGGGAGGACCGGATCGCGCCCCCGATCTCCAGGGAGTCCAGGATCCGGCCGTCGCGTACCGCCAGGAGCCTCCCGGCGAGGGTCACCGCCAGCACGGTGTCCGCGAGGAGGACGGGAGCCGCACGCACCTCCGCGCCGGCATCGACCTTCCAGGCCTGCCGGCCGGTCTCGATGTCGAAGGCGTAGAGACCCCCGTCCGAGGCGCCCACGTACAGGGTGCCCCCGTCCACGGCCGGCGTGGAGAGGAGGGGGCGGGCCGCTCCCTCGGGGGCGGAGGCGGGCCGCTCCGGCTCGCCGGTGGCGGCGTCGAGCACGTAGATCCATCCGGAAGCGGTGGTCACGAAGATCCGCCCCCCGGCCACCACCGGACGGTTCTTGATCTGCCCCACCAGGCGGCGCATCCACACCGTCTCGCCCGTGTCGGGGTCGAGGGCGTGGAGGTAGCCGGCGTCATCGCCCACCAGGAGGGCGCGATCCGTCATCGCCAGGGAGGCGTGCACCATGCCCGGGAGGCTCCGGGACCAGGCGGGGGCCCGGCGGTCGAGTCTCGCGGAGGAGATCCGCGAGAGGTCGAGCTTCTCCACCCGGCCCTCCACGGTGGCGAGGAAGAGGCTGTCGCCCCGGGTCGCGGGGGCCGCGTCGAACCCGCTCAGGCTGATCCGGGTGGCGTCGTAGACCTCCTCCACCCGGCGCTCTTCCGGGTTCACCCGGTAGACGTGGCTGCCCCGGGTGACGTAGTACACCCGGCCCTCGATCACCAGGGGATCGGCCAGGATGGCGCCGGAGAGGCGGACCCGGTGGGTGAGCTCCTTGCGGAGCTCCTTCCGGATCTGGCGGTGGGACTTGATGGCCAGGATGCACTGCTCCCGCTGGTCGAGGTCCGTGGCGGGCAGCCGCTCCACGGCGGTGGCGAAACCCTCGAGCTTGAACGAGACGAGGGCCCCCCGGATCGGCGGATAGGTGATCCACCCGGGGGTCTTCACGCCGCTCGGCTTGCCGTCGAGGAAGACCTCCGCGCCGGGGGGCCGGGTCTCGACGCGCACCGGGATCCGGACCCTCGTCAGGACCTCGGGCACGAAGAACTCGCTCAGGAGCTCGAGGGCCGTGGAGCGGGCCTCCGCGAAGCGTTTCTTCGCCAGGAGGTCGTCCAGGGACCCGAGCCGCGCCTCGATGAGGTCGAGATCCTTCTCGAGCTGGGCGATGATCTCGTCCACGTTGTGCTTCTTCAGCTTCGAGGGATCGGGGGCGCAGTGGCGCGCGGTCACGAGGAGCTGGAGGGCCTCCCGGTACTCGCCCTGTTCCAGGTCGCCCCGGGCCCGGGCCACGAGGCTCCGCGCCCGCCGCTCGAGCTCCAGCCGGGCGGCTCCCACGGTCTGCCGGAAGCTCTGGAGGGTGAGCCGGAGCTCCCCCTGCTTGCGCACCGCGTCCTTCTTGGCCGTCGTGAACCGGTAGTTGTCCGCCACGCGGTCGAAGCGGAGGAGGATCCCGTCGAGCCGCTTCTGGAAGCGCCGGAGCAGGGGATCCGCCTTGCGGTACGCCGCGGCCAGCTTCTCGAGCTCGGGGAGGTCCGCGGCCCCCGCGGAGAGGAGCGCGGAGAGCTCCTTGTGCACCGGCTCGATCTGCGCGCTCAGGGTGGAGAGCATCCTGGTGGCCGCCTCCTCCGCCTTCGCGATCTCCTGCCGGGCCGCCAGCTCGTAGTCGATGTACGCCCAGGCGAGCCCCGCGAGCCCGAAGACGAGGAAGGTGAGCACCAGGATCCGCCGGAGCCCCTTCTTCCTCTTGCTCCTCCGGGCGAGGAGCTGCTCCAGGCGGTGGTGGATGTCGTCCCGGGAACGGTCGATGACGAGGATCTTGCGGAGGATCCGGATGACCTGGTCCCAGTCGCGCTTCTGCGTGTACCACTCCGCCATCGCCTCGTACTCGGAGATGGCCTCCGTGGACATGTTGCTCGCGAGGTAGATGGTGATGAGCTGGTTCCGGAGGGAGAAGTCCTGCGGCGCGAGGCTGATGACGCGCTGGAGGGCCTGGAACGCCTCCTCCTTCTTGCCGAGCTCCAGGTAGATCGTCGCCAGGGCCCGGCCCCGCTCCACCACCTCCTCGGCGTCGCCCTGGACCCGCTCCCCGTAGTTCACGAAGACCTCGACGAGCCGCTCCGCGGCCTGGAGATCCGTGGGGAGGATCTCGCAGAGGTGCCGGTAGGTGTCGTAGGCCTCCTGGACCTGGCCGTTCCGCACGGCCATCTCCGCGTAGTTCCGGTAGGCGGACCGGGCCTTCTCCAGGCGGTCCGCCGCCTCGTAGGCCCTTCCCAGCTTCAGGCTGATCTCCGGCGTCTCGCTCCCGGTCTCCCGGATCCGCTCCAGGAACTTGATGGCGTCCTCGACCTTGCCGCTCTCCAGCGCCGCGTCGGCGGTCTGCAGCAGGTCCTCGTTGGGGACCGGCTCCACCGCCTCCTGCTCCCGGAGGAGGGAGAGGATCTTGCACACCTCGAACCGGTTCACGTAGGAGCGATCGATGATCTCCTCCACGTTGTTCCGGCCGTTGATCTCCGCCAGGACCTTCTCGCAGTAGGGCTCGCGGAAGATGTCGTCCGTGAGCTCCATGTTCCGGCCCGTGTAGCGGTAGATCTCCCGCATGGAGGGGATGAGGGTGCGGATGTGCTCCCACTCGTCGATCCGCCGGGCCGCCTCCATGATCAGGCTGTTCACGTTGAACGTGAGCCGCGTGAGGGGGCCGTCGATGCCGTCCAGCTCCGCGGGAGGGATGCCCTCGATGAACTCGAAGCTCGCGTCCTTCCAGATGAAGAGGTTGTAGATCTCCTCCTCGATCTGGATGCGCAGGGCGTCCTCGATCACGTCCCGGGC
>JAOZQC010000247.1:0-2181 GCA_029932425.1 Planctomycetota bacterium
AGTCGTACCCGATGCCCGGGGGCAGCCCGGCCGCGATCTCCTCCAGGGCCCGCATCGCCTCGCCGGAGCTCCGGCCCGGTGCCGCCTCCCCCCAGATGTTGAGGGAGGGAAAGCCGTTGTAGCGCTCCAACCGGGGCGACCCCACGGACCAGCGCGTGGATGCGAACGAGGCGAACGGGACCATCCTGCCCGCCACGTTCCGGACGTAGAGCTCCTCGAGGTCCTTCGGCAGCATGCGGAAGGGAGCGTCGGCCTGCACGTACACCCGTTTGACGCGACCCGCCTGGATGAAGTCGTTGACGTAGGCGCTGCCGAAGGCCGCGGAGATCGTGCGGTGGATCGAGGTGATGGGCACGCCCATCGCCCCCGCCTTCTCCCAGTCGACGTCCACCCGGTACTCGGGCACGTCCTCCATGCCGTTGGGCCGCACGTTTTGGAGCCGCGGGTCGCGCATCGCCATGCCGAGGAGCCGGTTGCGCGCGTTCATCAGGGCGGCGTGGCCCAGGCCGCCGCGATCCAGGAGCTCGAAGTTCACGCCGCGGGCCTCTCCCAGCTCGACGACCGCGGGGGGCGGGAAGGCGAAGGCCATGGCGTCGCGATAGCGGGAGAAGACCCTCATGGCCCGGCCCGCGATGGCCTCGGCCCGGAGGTCGGGGCGGTCCCTGAGCTTCCAGTCCTTGAGCTTGACGAACACCAGCCCGTTGTTCTGCGCCCGCCCGGAGAAGCCCATCCCGGAGACCGTGAGGCAGGATTCCATTCCCTCCTTCTCGTTCTCCTCGAAGTAGCGCAGGATCCGCTTCTCCACCGCCTCCGTCTGCTCCAGGGTCGCGCCCGTGGGCAGCTGGACCTGGCAGAGGAGTATGCCCTGGTCCTCGTCCGGCAGATAGGCGGTGGGCAGCCGGTGCAGGAGATAGCCGATCGAGCCCACGATGAGGACGTACACCAGGAGATAGCGCCCCTTCCGGGCCAGCGAATGGCCCACCACGCCCACGTACAGGTCCCGGATCCGGAAGAAGATCCGGTCGAATCCCCGGAAGAACGGGCGCAGGAAGAAGATCGCGCTCTCGGCCGGCTCGTGCCCCTTGCGGACCGGTTTCAGGAGGGAGGCGCAGAGCACGGGCGTCAGGATCAGGGCCACCACCACGGACAGGAGCATGGCGGTGATGATGGTCAGGGAGAACTGGCGGTAGATCACCCCGGTGGAACCGGGAAAGAAGGCCATGGGGCCGAACACCGCCGCCAGGACGAGGCCGATGCCGATGAGGGCGCTGGTGATCTGCCCCATGGACTTGGAGGTGGCTTCCCGCGGGGAGAGGCCCTCCTCGGACATGATGCGTTCGACGTTTTCCACCACCACGATCGCGTCGTCCACCAGAAGCCCGATGGCGAGCACCATGGCGAACATGGTCAGCATGTTGATGGAGAACCCGAACGCCCCCAGCACCGCGAAGGTTCCCAGCAGCACCACCGGGACGGCGATCGTGGGGATCAGCGTGGCGCGGAGGCTGCCCATGAACAGCCACATGACCAGGAAGACCAAGAAGACCGCCTCGATCAGGGTCTTGACCACCTCCCCGATGGCCACCTTCACGAACGGGGTGGTGTCGTAGGGGTAGAAAACCTTCATTCCCGGCGGGAAGTACCGGCTCATCTCCTCGAGCTTCTTCTTGACGTTGTCGGCCGTCTCCAGGGCGTTGGCGCCCGGCGCCTGCCGGATGGCCATGGCGGCGGTGGGCTTGCCCCCGAACTTCGCCTCCACGTCGTAGAACTCGGTCCCCAGCTCCGTCCGACCCACGTCCCGGACCCGCACCACGGAGCCGTCCGGATTCGTGCGAATGGGCACGGAGCCGAACTCCTCCGGGGTCTGCAGCAGGTTCTGGACGATGATGGCCGCGTTCAGCCGCTGGCCTTTCACCGCCGGCGCCCCGCCGAACTGTCCCGCGGAGACCTCGACGTTGTAGGCGCGAAGGGCCCGGATCACGTCCTCCACGGTCAGGCGGTAGTCGGTCAGCTTGCCGGGATCGAGCCATACCCGCATGGCGTACTGGGAGCCGAAGTTCTCGACCTCGCCGACCCCGGGTACCCGCGCCAGCACCTTCTCCAGGTTGGACTGGGCGTAGTCCCGGAGATCGTGGCCGTCCATGCTGCCGTCCTCGGAGACCAGCCCCACGATGAGCAGGT
>JAOZQC010000247.1:2191-5705 GCA_029932425.1 Planctomycetota bacterium
ACCTTGACCCCCTGGCGCTGGACCACCTCCGGGAGGCTCGGCATGGCGAGCTGCAGCTTGTTCTGCACCTCGGCCCAGGCCAGGTCGGGATCGGTGCCCGCCTTGAAGGTCAGCTCGATACGGGCCGCACCCGCGGAATCGCTCGTGGCGGAGAGGTAGAGGAGGTCGTCGAAGCCGGTCATCTTCTGCTCGATGATCTGCGTGACCGTGTTCTCCACGGTCTCCGCGGAACCGCCGGGGTAGAAGGCGTCGATGGCGATGGAGGGCGGGGCGATCTGCGGGTACTGGGAGATGGGCAGGCGGTAGATGGCAAGGCCGCCCAGCACCATCATGCCGATGGCGATGACCCACGCGAAGACCGGCCGGTCCAGGAAGAATCTCGATAGCATGGGAAGGCTCCGCTTACTTGCCCGGTGTTTTCCGTCGTGCGGGCTTCGCGGGCCCGCCTCCGGATCCGCGACCGGCCTGCCAGGGAACCGCCCGGACCGGCATCCCCGGCCTCACCCATTGCAGGCCCTCGACGATGACCCGGTCCCCCGGAGCCAGGCCCGAGGAGACGAGCCACCGGTCTCCCACGGCGCGGTCCGTCTCGATCCGCCGGGGCTCGACCCTCCCCTCCTCGTCCACCAGCCACACCAGGGGGCGCCCCTTGGGGTCCCGGGACACCGCCTGCTGGGGTATGAGGATGCCCCTCTCGTCCACGCCGTCCCTCACCCGGACCCGCACGAACATGCCCGGCAGGAGCACGCCTTCGGGATTCGGGACGAGAATGCGCAGGATGACGGACCCCGTGGTCGGGTCCACGGTCACGTCGCCGAACTCGATCGTTCCCTCCCGGGGGTACGGAACGCCGCCCTCCAGGATGATCTCGACCTTCTTCCCCTCCGCCCCGCCCGGTGGAGAGCGGCTGCTTTCCAGGCGGCGCCGGAGCCTGCCGAGCTCCGCCGTGGACCGGGGGACATCCACGTAGATGGGGTCGAGCTGCTGGATGGTCGCGAGGACGGTCCGGTACGCGGCGACGAAGGCGCCGCCGGTCACGAAGGACGGGCCGATGCGGCCGGAGATAGGAGCGACGACCTTCGTGTAGCCCAGGTCGATCCGTCTCGATCTCACCGCCGCCTCGGCCTGCCGGATCGCCGCCTCCGCCGCGGCGATCGCGGCCCGGTCGCTCTCCACCTCGGCCTGGGCGGCCCGCAGAGCGGCCTTCGCCACCTCGGCCTCGGTCACGGCGCGGTCGCGGGCGCTGGCGGACACCGCCCGGTCCTTGGCCAGGTCCTCGAACCGCCGGCGATCGAGCTCGGCGAGAGCCAGCGCGGCCTTCCGCCGCTCGACGCCCGCCCGGGCCGCGACGAGCGCCGCGCGCGCCCGCTCGGCGGCCTTCTTCGCGGCCTCGAGATTGGCCACCGCGCCGTCGTAGGCCGCCTGAAAGGGCGCCGGATCGATCCGGTACAGCACCTCTCCCGCCTTCACGTCGGAGCCTTCCTCGAACAGGCGCTCGAGAATGAGACCGTTGACCCGGGGCATGACGTCCGACACGAGCCGGGGGGTGGTGCGGCCCGGCAGCTCGGTGGTCAACTCCACCCTCCGGGGGCGGACCGTCACGAAGGCCACCTCCGGCGCGGGACGGGGGCCGGCGGGAGGACCCCGGTGCCGGCCGCAACCTCCGAGGAGAAGGAAGGCAAGGACCGCGACCGACACCGCGGTCCGGCGGGGCCGAAGCTCACTCTCGTCTTGCCGCATCAAAGACCTCCAGGTGATGTCGGGGGCCGGGATTCACCGGAAAGGGGGACGGGGGGGGAGCGGAAAGTCCTCATGCCCGGATCCCGGAAAGGAACAGGTCCACGAAGGTCTCCGCGGCCCGGTTCATCCCCACCCTCTTCGCTGCCGGGATGTGGAAGACCTGGCGGGCCATGACGAACTGACTCAGCGTGCCGAGGAACGCCAGGGCCGTGAGGTAGGGATCCACGCGGCGGAAGGCCTCCTCGCGGATCCGCCCCCGGATGTAGCGCGAGAGGAACTCGATCACGCTTCGGATGCGGACCTCGTAGAAGATCTCCGCCAGCTCGTTCCCCTCCAGGGCGCTGAAGTGGAGGAGCCGCATGAACGAGGGGTCCCGGCGGCAGCTCGTGAGGAACTCCCGGGCCATCGTGGAGAAGACCTCCCGGTCGTCCTTCCGGGCGGCGGCCTCACGGGGAAAGATCGCGTCGCCCTCGCGGCTGAGCTTCCGCTGGATCAGGGCGGCGTAGAGCCCCTGCTTGCTCCCGAAGAGCTTGTAGAGCATCGCCTCGCTGGTCCCCCCCGCCCTCGCCAGCTCCGCGGTGGTGGTTCCCCGGAATCCCTTCTCCGCAAAGAGATCCGCGGCCCGCCGCAGCACGAGGTCTTTCCTCTCCGCGGCGCTCATGCGGTGCGGCCGGCCTTCCGCCGCCCTGCCCGTCCGTTTCCCGCCCAAGGCGCTTCCCTCCCATCCGCGATCGAGAAGTAAAGCCCAGTAGATAGTGAGCACTTACTACCCATGAGCCCGGCGGATACCAAGCAAATCAGGAGGGAGAAGAGCGGGTCAGAGAAGCCGGTCGATGAAGGTGAGCCCGGAGTCCAGCCAGGCGGCGGGATCGATGGACACCACCGGCACCACGTACTTCCCTCCCCAGAACGGGGCCCGGGCCCCGTACAGGGAGAGATGGCCGTTCCGGAAACGGAGCTCCGCGCGGCGCTGGGCCTCGTCGAGCACCACGCGGCACTCGGCGGCCTCGATCCGCTTCGCCTCCCCCTCCCCGGAGACCACCACCACGTCGTAGAGGACCTTCCCCCGGACGCCCCCGATCCTCGCGAACCGGTAGCGGTCGCCTTCCCCCCCCTCCGCCAGGAGCCGGTTCAGGTGGAGCAGGATCCGGGCGATCTCCCCCGCGTCCGTGACCGCCCCCGCGGGCACCCGCCGCCGGGGACCCGCCCCGGGCCCGGGGACGGCCTCCGCCGGGCTCGCGGCGGTCCCCGCGGACGCGGGGCGGGAGGCCCCCGCCAGGCGCCGGGTCAGCTCCTCCACCTCCGCCCGCGACGCGGCGAGCTTCCGGGTGAGCTCCTCCACCCGCCCCTGGAGGGCTGTGATCTGCCTCAACCGCTCCGCGTTGTCCGCGGCGAGGGCCGCCTTCTCCCGGACCGCTCTCGAGAGCTCCTCCCGGTCGGCGAGGAGCCCCTCGTTCTCCCGGGCCAGGCGGTCCCGCTCCCCGCGGAGCGCCTCGCTCCGGCTCCGGAGATCCGCCTCCCGGGCCTTCCGGTCCGCCCGCTCCCCGGCCCGGCGGTCCAGCTCCGCCGTGAGCTCGTCGAGGCGGGCGTTCTTGTCCGCCAGGATCCGGCCGAGGGTGTCCGCCCGGTCCTCCCGGGCGGCGCTCTCCCGGCGATCCAGGGCGCCGAGGAACACGGCCAGGGTCCCCCCCCCGAGCCCGACCACGAGCAGGAGGACGGCGAGCGCGAGGAGGTAGGGGCGTTTCCTCTCCTTCTCCAGCCGGTCGAGGAGCTC
>JAOZQC010000248.1 GCA_029932425.1 Planctomycetota bacterium
CGGGATCTACCACTGCCCCCATCTCCCCGAACGGAAATGCTCGTGCCGCAAACCCGCCCCCGGTATGCTCCGGCGAGCCGCCCGGGAGCTGGGTCTCGACCTCTCGGCTTCCTTCATGGTGGGCGACCGGGAGCGGGACGTGCGGGCCGGCCTGGCGGCCGGCTGCCGGGCCATCCTCCTGGGCGGGGGACCGGCCCCGGAAGGCGTGGGGCGGGCCGGGGATCTCCCGGCCGCCGTGGACCGGATACTCGGGCCGGGGGAGAGAGGATGACGGGGCCGCTGGCCGCCCTCGTGGATCGCTTCGCGGGACTGCCCGTGGCGGTGGTGGGGGACCTCGTCGCCGACGTCTACGTGCACGGGGTCCCCGAACGGGTCTCCCGGGAGGCCCCCGTCCTCGTGCTCGCCTACGAGCGCGAGGAGCTCATCCCGGGAGGGGCCGCGAACACCGCCGCGAACCTCGTGGCGCTGGGGGCGGAGGTGCACCCCGTGGGGGTGGTGGGGGACGACGAGCACGGCCGGGCGCTGCTCGCGCGCTTCGAGGAATGGGGCGTGTCCACGGACGGGATCGTCCTGGACCCCGACTACCGCACGATCACCAAGACCCGGGTCCTGGCCGGGGGTCCCACCCGCTGGAAGACCCAGGTGGTGCGGATCGACCGCGACCCGGGCGGCGCCCCGGGCTCCGCGGCGGAGCGGGCCATGCTGCGGAAGGTCCGCGATCTGGCGCCTCGCATGCGGGGCTTCGTGTTCTCCGACTACGGCTACGGCGCCGCCTCGCCGGGGGTGGCGGGGATGCTCGACGGGGTGCGCGTGGCCGACTCCCGGTTCCGCATCGAGGGTTTCACCGGCTTCACGTGTCTCACTCCGAACGAGGAGGAGGCGGGGCGCTTCACGGGCCGGCCCGCCCTCGGCGACGCCCAGGTCCGGGCGGCGGGGAAGGCCCTGCTCGCGAAGACGGGGGCCGAGAACGTCCTGGTGACGCGGGGCAACAAGGGGATGGCCCTCTTCTCCGCGGGGGGGGGAGAGCTCTTCCTGGCCGCCTCGGGCGCGGGGGAGGTCACGGACGTGACGGGGGGGGGGGACCCGGTGACGGGGGTCGTGACCCTGGCCCTCGCCGCGGGGGCGGAGCCGGGGGACGCGGCGCGGCTCGCGAACCACGCCGCGGGCATCGTGGTCACGAAGGCGGGGGCCGCCACCGTCAGCCCCGGCGAGCTCGCGGCCCGGATCCGGGAGGCCGGGGAGGGGGAGGGCCGGTGAGCGCCCGCTTCCTCCCCGACCACGCGGAACTCCGCCGGGCGGTGGCGGAGATCCAGGCCGCGGGACGGACGGTGGTCTTCGCCAACGGCTGCTTCGACCTCCTGCACGTGGGACACGTCCGCTACCTCCGGGGGGCGAAGGCGGAGGGGGACGTGCTCCTCCTGGCCCTGAACGACGACGCTTCGGTCCGCCGGCTGAAGGGGGAAGGGCGCCCCTTGCAGCCGGAGGCGGAGCGCGTGGAGATCGTCTCCGCCCTGGAGATGGTGGACCTGGTGACGCTCTTCTCGGACGCCACCGTGGACCGCCTCCTCCAGCTCCTCCGGCCCGACGTGCACGCCAAGGGCACGGACTACACGCCGGAGACGGTGCCCGAGCGGGAGACCGTGCTCTCCTACGGGGGACGGATCGCCATCGTGGGGGACCCCAAGGACCACTCCTCCTCCGCCCTGCTCGGGGCGATCCGCCGGCGGTGAGCACCTACCGCGCAGAGCCCGATTTCGCGGAGGACCTCCGGCGGGCGGGCATCACGGACTACGAGTCGGCGATGACCTTCGCGGGGGGGATCCTGGCCGCCGCGCACCGCGGCCGGTCCGTGGTCCGGCTCCCCGGGGGCCTCCACCTGAAGCGCTTCGTGCGGCGCGCGAGGGAATCCCGCCGGGAGCTCCGGGCGATGGAGGTGCTCCGGGCGGGACCGGGTCCCGAGCCCGCCCCCCTGGCCGCCCGGGGCGAGGGGGGGCGGGGCGCCTTCCACGTCACCGCGGTTCCGGAGCGCACCCGGCCCCTCCCCGTGGCCCTCTCCGTGCTCTCCGGCGAGGATCGGCGGCGCCTGGTGAGAGCGCTGGGCGAGAGCATCCGCGCCCTCCACGACCGGGGCTACACCTGCCCGGACCTCCTGGCCCACCACCTGCTGGTGGGCCTCCCGGACCGCATCCACCTGATCGACGCGGGCCGTCTCGCCCGCCGGAGGGGAGTCCGGGCCCGGGCCCGGGATCTCGCGGCGCTTTCGCTCTCCCTCCCCTTTGGAGTGGCCCGGGACACCGATCGCGTGCGCTTCCTCGCCGCCTACCTCCGGGAGAAGCCGCGCCGGAACCACCCTCTCCTCCGGGCGGCGGTCCGGGCCTACCGGCGCCTGGACCGGCGCGGCCGGCACCGCCGCGACCGGCTGGTGGCGGACCCCGCGGCGCGGGAGCGCCTCGCCGCCCTGGGCATCCGCACGTTCGACGATCTCCTCGCCTGCCGCGTTCCGGGGGCGGTGCGGCTTCGCGTGCTCCCCGACCGCGAGAACTGGCGGATCGAGCAGGGCGGCCGGGTCTACTTCGTGAAGCGGCACCGGCCCGTGAAGGGCTTCGCGAAGACGCCCGCCGCCGCGGAGTGGGAGGCGATCCGCCTCTTCCGGCGGGCGGGGCTGCGCGTCATGCGGCCCGTGGCCTTCGGCGAGGACGTGGAGAAGGGGTCGGTGATCTGGGTGGAGCGGGCTCCGGGGGAGCCCCTGGACGACCTGCTCCGCCGGCGGCGGGTGCCGGATCGGATCCGCCGGGAGCTGGTCCGGGAGGCGGGAGCGATCCTCGGGCGCATGCGCCGGAGGGATCTGCACCACCGCGACTTCTACGCCTGCCACCTCTTCGCCGACCTCTCCGCGCCTCCGGGCGGGCGGCTCACCCTCATCGATCTCCAGCGGGCCCGGCGCCGCCCGCGGCTTCGCGAGCGCTGGACCGTGAAGGACGCGGCGGCGCTCCTCTATTCCGCGCCGCGCCCCCCCGTGACCCGGACCGACCTGGTGCGGTTTCTCCGCGCGTGCTTCGCGGTGGAGAAGCTCGGCCCGCGGGAGAAGCGGTTCGCCCGGCGGGCCGCGCGCAAGGCGGCGCGCATCGCCCGGCGCCGCCGGAAGCCCCGGCGGAGATGACCGGGGGGGCGACCGGCCGGTTCGCGTTCCCGGTCGCCGGGCGCGCCCGCCGGCGACCGTCGCGGCGGGGAGCCCGCCCCCGCGAACCGGGGAGGCCGAACCCGCGCTTCCCGCACGGCGCGGGGGCGATGCCTCCGAGCCGGCGGCGGGAACGGGTTTCCGCCGGAGCATGGGGCCCGGGGTTCACCACGGGCTGCTCCCGGCGGGAGGTCGTCGTCCGGGCCGAGGCGGCGAGATCCGGCGAAAACCGGGCGTCCGGATGAGAGATGCGGGCTAAGGTACTTCCGTGCGCATCGCCTGCGTGATCGACCGGTTCGTGGCGGGGAAGGGAGGGCTCGAGGTCTGGCTCGCGGCGCTCGCGTCCCGCCTGGCGGGGGGAGGCCACGAGATCACGCTCCTCTCCGCGGACCGGACGCCGCCTCGCGGGCCGTGGCTCCACCGGCCCCTGCCCGCCCGGGGCCTGACCCGGGGGGGACGGATCCGCGACTTCGCGGAGCGGGCCCGGGTGGAGTGCCTTCGCTCGAGCTTCGACGTGGTGCTGGGACTCCGCCACTGCCTCTCCTGCGATGTCTACGCGCCCCACGGGGGCTCCGTGGAGAGCACCCGGGCCGCGCACCGCCGGGCCCGGCGCCGCCCCGTCCCTCTCCTCGGGCGGTGGCGGGCGTTCCTCGCCCTGGAGCGCTCCCTCCTGGGAGGCGGAGCGCCCCCTCGGCTCGTGATCGCCGTCTCCGAGTCGGTGCGCCGGGACCTGGCGGGGCGCTACCCGGGGGTGGCGGACCGGATCCGGGTGGTCCCCAACGGGGTGGATCTTTCCCGGTTCCGGCCCGGGGACCGGGAGAAGGCCCGGGCCCGGCTGGCTCCCGGGGGGGGCGGGGTGGTGCTGTTCCTGGCCGCCAACCCCCGTCTCAAGGGCTGGCGCCACGCGCGGGAGGCCTTCCGGAAGCTCCACCGGGAGGGGGCCGCCTCCACGCTCCTCGTGGCGGGCGGCGCCCCCGGCCGGCTTCCGCCGGGCGGCCGCTACCTGGGTTTCCTGGAGCGCCCGGAGGAGGTACTGCGGGCGGCGGACGTGCTGCTCCAGCCCACCTACCACGACCCGTTCCCGCTCGCGACCCTGGAAGCCCTGGCCTGCGGGACCCCGGTGGTGACCACGGAGCAAAACGGCGCCCTGGACCACGTGGGTCGGGACGGCCCGGTGCGGGCGGTGTCCGATCCCGCCGACGTGGACGGCCTGGCCGCCGCCGCGAGGGAGCTGCTCGAGACCGCCCCCCGCGAGGAAGCCCGCACCCGGGCGGAGGAGTTCCCCCGGGAGAGGTCCCTCGCCGCCGCCGAGTCCCTCCTCACGAAGGAACCATACGGAGGCGGCAGCGACTTGTAACCTTCGCGGCCCCCGCGCCCCTCGAGACCTTGGATGCCGGCCGGGAACGGAAGGGCCGCGCGGATCCCCCTCTCGCCGCCTCCCCGGGGGCGGGGGGGGGAAGCGGCCGGAGCCGGAGGGGAGGGCGTTCCCCCCCGCCCGCGCGTTCGCCGATCCGGGGAGGGGGGAAGGCTCTCGTCCCCTCCGGGGACCGTTCCGGCCGGCCCGCGTTCGGGAGAGGGGAGGCGGTCCGCGGGATTCGCCCCGCGGGCGCGGGCTCACTCGACCTCGAAGACGAAGTCGATCTCCACGGAGACACCGAGGGGGAGCTCGCTCACCCCGATGGCGGCGCGGGCATGGCGGCCGGCATCGCCGAAGATCGCCACCAGGAGGTCGCTCGCCCCGTTCACCACCTGGGGCTGGTCCGTGAAGCCGGGCGCGGACCGCACGAACCCGTTCACCTTCACCACGCGGCGGATGCGGGCGAGGTCGCCGAGCTCCGCCTTCGCGGCCGCCAGGCCCGCCAGGCAGCAGAGACGCGCCGCCTCCCGGGCCTCCTCCAGGGAGACGTCCGCCCCCACGACCCCCAGGTGCGCGAGGGCCCCGTCCTTCTTCGGGATCTGGCCCGCGGTGTAGAGCAGGCCGCCGGAGAGAACGGCGGGGACGTAGTTCCCGGCGGGGGTGGGGGCGGGGGGCAGCTCGAGGCCGAGCTCGGCAAGGCGCGTCTCCGGGTTCATGGGGGCTCCTCTCAGAGCTTGATCCGGAAGGTCTCGAAGATCTTGTTCAGCTCGTCCTTCGTCTTCTGGTCCACCCCGGACCGGCTCCAGGATCCCAGGGCGTAGATGATCTTCCCCACCTTGAAGTACCGGTTCTTCTCGCGGAGCACGGTGCCCGTGGTGCCCCGGCCCACGAAGGAAAGCTCTCTGCCCCGGTACTTTCCCATGCGGACTTCCCTGCGCTTGATGGAGTCGCCGCGGACGTCCTTCCAGGTCCGCTTGTAGTAGTCGAGCATGCGGTCGACCTCTTCCGCCGGCGTCTTCCGCGACTCGTACACGTCCACGTAGAACATCACGAGGGTCATGTTTTCCCGGCGCTTGGAAAGGAGGATCTGGTAGCGGGTCCTCGCGGCGTCGAAGTTCGTCTCGAAGATCCAGTCCTTCGCGGGCCGGGTCAGCACGAACC
>JAOZQC010000249.1 GCA_029932425.1 Planctomycetota bacterium
CGCCGCCCGCGCGGCCGGCCCCGCCGGGTGATCCTCCCCCCGGCGGGTCAGGCGGAAACGACGCGGTGGAGGACCACCTTCTCGGGCTTGATGAAGTCCCGGTCGGCCAGGCGGCGCCCCATCTCGATGATCCCCGGGACCGGGCCCACGTAGCGCCCTTTCGCCCGGAGGGTGTAGTCATGGACCGGGCCGTAGAGCTCCACCCCCTTGGCGTCCTCCTCCACCTCCTCCTCCGGCTCGTAGTCCTCGAGGCGGACGCCCTCCGGCAGGTCCTTCTCCACGAGCCCCCGGATCTTCTCCGCCTCTTCCCGGGAGTAGAGCTCGTACCCGAACTCGAGCTCCGCGTACTCGATCTCGCGGATGGACTTCACCTCGAGGTCCAGGCGCGGGGAGCGGGAGAGGACGGAGGCGATCTTCTCCGCCAGGTCCTTCCGGAGGATCACGTGGCGCTCGAGGTGGAGGATCGAGCGGATGCCGTCGAGGATGCCCTCGAGCCGCACGTTCTCCTCGTCGCAGAACCACACGGCCTCCTCCCCCCACATCGCGAGCCGGAACCCCTCCACGAAGGCCACCGCCTGGTCCGCGGATCCCTCCAGCTCCATCTCCACCCAGGTCTCGCTCTTCATGGCGTACTCCTTCAGAGGAAGAAGAGGACGGTGATCAGGATAAACGTGGGGACGAGGATCGGCACCGAGTACTTCAACATGTACCCGAAGAAGCTCGGCATCTCGATGCCGTTCTCCTCCGCGATGGAGCGCACCATGAAGTTGGGCGCGTTGCCGATGTAGGTGTTCGCCCCCATGTAGACGGCCCCCGTGGCGATCGCCTTGAGGAAGATCTCCTTGTGCGCGATCAGCGTGTGGATGGCCTCGCGCTCCGGCACGCCGGGGAAGAACCGGCCCAGGGCGGAGCTCAGGAAGGTCATGTAGGTGGGGGTGTTGTCGAGAAACGAGGAGAGCCCCCCCGTGATCCAGAAGTAGTGGGCGGGCTCCCGCACGCTCGCGATGAGACCGGCCAGCGCGCCCTGCTCCCCGGCCCGGAGGATGAGGAGGGCGGGCACGATGGTCATGAAGATGCCGGCGAACAGGTAGGCCACCTCCTTGATGGGGAACCAGGAGAACGCGTTGTCCTCGTGGATCTTCTTCGAGGTGGTGACGAGGGAGAGCAGGCCCATCGACACCAGGAGGACGTCCCTGACGATGTTCTGGATGTGCTGGTGGACCCCGAGGATGTTCACCGTGCCCGCGTGCCAGAGCCCGGAGAGGAGGACACCGCCCAGGATGCCGCCCAGGAAGACGAGGTTGTGCAGGCCGTCGATGCGGATCTTCTCCTGCGGCCCCTCGTGGGGCTGTTGCGCCTCCTTCGTCTCCCGGCTCCACAGGAAGCGGTCGAGGAGGTAGTAGAGGGAGAGCAGGAGGCCCGCCGCGACGGCCGACTCCGTGATGAGCCGGAAGGTCCAGAAGAAGGGCACCCCGTGGAGGCAGCCGATGAAGAGCGGAGGGTCGCCGAGGGGGGTCAGCGATCCGCCGATGTTCGCCACCAGGAAGATGAAGAACACGATGGTATGGACCTTGTGCCGCCGGCGGGCGTTGGCCCGGATCACGGGGCGGATGAGGAGCATGGCCGCGCCGGTGGTCCCCACCCAGGAGGCGATGAGGGTGCCGATCAGCAGGAAGAGGGTGTTGAGCCCCGGCGTGCCGTTGAAGGAGCCCCGAATGAGGATCCCCCCCGCCACCGTGAACAGCGCCCAGAGCAGGATGATGAAGGGGATGTAGTCGGTGATGTAGATGTGGAGGATCTCGTGCATCGCCTCCCCGCCGTGGAAGGCCACGAAGGGGACCGCGAACACGAGGGCCCAGAAGGCGGAGACCTTCCCGAAGTGGTGGTGCCAGAACCTCGGGGTCACCAGGGGGAAGATCGCGATGGAGAGCAGGATCCCCGCGAAGGGGATCACGGACCACAGCGGCAGCTCGGCTCCGAGGCTCATCGCGCGCCTCCCCTCGAAACGTCCTTCCTCCGGATGCACCCCGACCGCGGACGGTGCTCAGTGGACATGGGTAACTCGGCCTCCGTCTTCCCGAGTGCGGCGCCGGCCGGATCTCGTCCGGCCGGAGCGGAACACGGTACCAGAGACCCGGGCCGGAGACCGACGGAATGGCGACGGCCGGGCCGGGCGCCGCGGCGCCCGGCCCGGGGATCAGAAGAGGATCCTCACGAGCAGCTTCACGGCCACGCCGAACAGCACGATGCCGAACATCCGCTTGATCCCGCGGGCCTTCATCCTCTCCTTCATCACCATGGCGCCGATCCACGAGGCGACGATCACCGCCAGGGAGGTGGCGATCATGAGAGGCCGGTTGAAGCGGCCCTCCGCCACGTGCCCTGCGAAGCCGGAGAAGGAGGAGAAGATGACCACGAAGGCGCTGGTGGCGGCGGCGCGCTTCGTGGGGTAGCCCAGGACGAGCATCAGGGGGACGAAGAGGAATCCGCCCCCCACCCCCAGGAGACCCGCGAGGAAGCCGATGAAGAACCCGGCCCCCGCCATCACGACGAGCCGGGTCCGGAGGGGCGTCATCGCCTCCCGGTCCTCCCGGCCGGAGGTGAGGAGCATGCGGCCGCCCGCCCCGAACATGCACAGCGCGAAGAGGAGGACGAGGGTGTGGGTGGGGACGAGCTTCGTGCACCAGGCGCCGGCCGGGGCCCCCAGGAAGGAGGAGAGGACGAGGGGGAGGGACCCCCGCACGTCCACCATCCGGGCGCGGAGGTAGAAGACGGCCGCGGTGAGGGCGGTGAGGCCGTTCAGGAGGAGCCCCGTGGGGATGGCCACCGACTTGAAGTCGTAGCCGAACCCGTGGAGGACGGGGATGTAGAGCATCGCCCCGCCCAGGCCGAGCATCGAGAAGAGGAAGGCCAGCACGAGGATGGCGGCCGTGACCGCGGCGAGGATCATCGCTCCCTCCCGGCGGAGGGCGGGACCTCCCCCCGCTTCACGTCAGTCCCCGCGACCCGAGCCGGGGAGGCGGACGAGCCTCCCGCCCGGGAAGGCGCGGAGCCGGCCCGGGAAGGTCTCCTCGCCGCAGGTCTCGCGGCGCCGGGTCTCGAACCCGCATTCTTCATCGGGACGCGCGGTTTTCGGCGGGATCACTCGTAGCCGGAGCAGGGGATGCACATGTGCCGCTCGCCCACCACCCGGAGGTAGGCCACGGAGGTGAGCTCCCCGCAGTTGTCGCAGGGCCGGAGCCCCATGATCTCGCCGTAGTCCTCGAAGGGGTGCGGCTTCACCTCTTCCACGGAGACCACCTCCTCCTCCGGGGCCTCCCAGAGGATGTCCGCCATCTCCAGGGCCTCCTCCCGGGGGATCTCCGAGGGGGGGATGCCGGACCGGCGCTTCTGCATGAAGGAGGACTCCGCCACCAGCTTGTGCCTCGTCGGCTTGTAGGAGGCGCGCACGGCGCGCTCGCCCTTCTTGTCGATGAGGGTGATGGCCAGCTTCCCCCAGCCCGCCTTCTCGATGCAGTACTTGCCGAGGGTGCAGCCCGTGGCCACCTGGACCCCGTCCGCGAAGCACTGGGCCCCGTGGTTGTCGCCGATCTCCAGGATGCAGTGCAGGTCGCCGGAGGACCGGGCGCGCGGCACGCCGAGGGCGCGCAGGGCCGCGAGCCCCACCCGGACGCCCACGGTGCTCGCCCAGCAGACGTGGCCGTGGAAGTCGAAGGCCTTCTCGAGGATCTCCCTGTCGTCGCCCATCGTTTCACCCCCCGAGGTCGCATGGGTTGATTTCCTCGTATCGTAATATCTCGATATTCTTGAGCCAAGCGATTCCGGGGGCCTTGCTTCTCGCCCCGAGGCGAAGGGGGGGGCGATCCGGCCCTCGCCGGGCGGGACCGGGCGCCGCGGCGCCCGGTCTCCGGATCTCTCCCGGATCGACCCCGGTCAGGAGAAGCGGATGAAGGAGTGTGCCTTCACCGCCAGGGCGCGCGCCCGGACGACTCCGTCGAGCGTCCGCAGGCGCCCCTCCTTCCGCGCGGCCAGGATCCGCCTCACCGCCACCGGGCCCAGCCCCGGGACCCGTAGGAGGTCCCTCCGCCGGGCCTCGTTCACGTTCACGGGGAAGAACTCCGGGTGGCGGCGGGCCCAGGTCTCCTTGGGATCGGCAAGGAGGGAGAGGTGGCCGTCCGCCTCGAAGGGGATCTCGCTCGCCGAGAACCCGTACTTCCGGAGCAGCCAGTCGGCCTGGTAGAGCCGGTGCTCGCGGGTGAGGAGGTCCTCCGGCGGGCCGCGGGGATGCCGCTCCCCGGGGAGGCCGGGATCCCCGAGCCCCCGCTGGTAGGCGCTGAAGTAGACGCGGGAGAGCTTCCACCGCCGGTAGAGCCGGGAGGCGGCCGTCACGAGCTCGGCGTCCGTCTCGTGGGAGGCCCCGACCACGAACTGGGTGCTCTGCCTGACCCGGGAGTACCGGGTGCCGGGAGCCGTGAGACGGTGGATGAGCCGGACGGTGCGCACGATGTCCCGGTCGTAGTCCTTCTCCCGGGAGAGAGCGGCGAAGGAGGACCGGGTGGGGGCCTCCACGTTCACGCTCACCGCGCTGGCCACGGCCAGGGCGGCCTCCACGGCGGCGTCGGAGGCGCCGGGGATGACCTTCAGGTGGAGGTAACCCCGGTAACCGTACCGCCGCCGGAGGATCCGGCCCGTCGCCACCAGGCGCTCCATGGTGTGGTCCGGGTCGCGGATGATCCCGGAGGAGAGGAACAGGCCGAAGACGTCCCCCCGCCGGTGGTACCCCAGGAAGGCCGCGGCCACCTCGTCCGGGGAGAGGGCGCACCTCCGCACGTCCCGATCCCGGCGCAGGGGACAGTACCGGCAGTCCCCCCGGCAGGCGTTGGTGAGGAGGGTCTTCAGGAGGACGGCCTTCCCCCCCCGGGGCACGGAGGTGGGATACAGCCAGAGCCCGTCCGCCCCGCGCCGCCGGTGGTCCTCCCCGTCCCGCGACCCGCACGCGCAGGCGAGGTCGTACCGGGAATCGTCGGCCAGGATCCGGAGCTTCTCCTCCTTCCCGAGCGAGTGCACGGCGGTCATGGCGGACCTCCCGCCCCAGTATGACGGGCGGGGGGGACAGCGGAGCCGGGAACCTCCGTACACCTTGCCCCCGTTCGCGGCCGAGGAAACCGTTCGCCCGGCCCGGCGGGGGAAGATCTCCCGCCCCGGCGAAAGAAGCCGGCACGGGCCTGCCCGCGGCGGTGCGGCAGCGGGCCAGGAATCCGCTTGACGGGCTTGCCGTTCCGCATAGGATCGATCATGGAAGAGGTTCGGACGGCGCCCGGCCGGGGAGACCGGGCGGCCCGTATCTCGGAGAAGGGATCGGGCGATGGGGATCCCGGGACCGATGAAGGGGCTGTCTTTCTCGGCGCCGGTTCCCTGCCCCGGGCTTCTTCCGGGCTCCCCCGCGATTTCTGAGGCAGGAACGATCGTGCGCTTTGCGTACGTTCGTGCCGGAGGAGACTGTTCACCGAGCCTGGACGGGTTGGCCGCCGAGCCCATGAGGAGAAGGCAGAGGGGACCGGAGCGGTCGGGCGGGAGGGACGAGAACGGGAGGGTGGTCAGCAAGAGCTGCGACGACGACGGGCGGCTGACGAGCCGGTCGCTCACGCGGGCCGGCGGGGTGCTGGGGC
>JAOZQC010000250.1 GCA_029932425.1 Planctomycetota bacterium
CTCGCAAGACCCCTGCGCGGGACTCGCATCCATACTCCGACAGCCTGCTAGCTCCCGGCGAGGACGGCGATGAGGTCCTCGGGGGTGGGGGCGTCGAGGACGGCCCGGCGGACCTCCTCGCTCTTCAGGCGGAGGGTCACGCCGGCCAGGATCTCCAGGTACCTCTGCTGCTCGCGCCCGGGGCCCGCGATGAGCACCACGATGTGCACGGGCTTCTGGTCGAGGGCGTTGAAGTCGATGCCCGCCTTCGAGGTGCCCACCGCCACCACGAAGTCCTTCACGGAGGGGATCTTCGCGTGGGGGATGGCGATGCCCAGGCCGATGCCCGTGGACATGATGCTCTCCCGCTCGAAGATGGCGTCCTGGAGCTTCTCCGCGTCCGAGACGGCGGGGCTCTCCGCCGCCAGGGAGACGAGCTCCAGGATGGCCCCCTCCTTGGTGGTGGAGACGAGCTCCTTCACGCGCTCCGGTGCGAGGTACCCGCTGATGTCGATCATTCGATCCCCGTTTCGTCAAAGGCGGCCTTCGTCCAGCGGATCCCGGCGGCCCGGCCCCGATCATCGAGGAGTACGGCGGCCACATCGTACCGCCGGGGGAGGTGGAGGAGCCTCTTCCTCGCGAGGAAGCTCCGGGCGGCGAGGATCAGCGACCGGCGCTTCCGGCGATCCACCGCTTCCTCCGGCGTCTCGAGGGCGGCCGGGGAGCGGGCCTTCACCTCCACGATCACAATGGTCCCGCCGTCGAGGGCCACGAGGTCGATCTCGCCCCTCCCGGCCCGGACGTTCCGCTCGAGGAGGATCAGGCCCCGGCGGCGGAGCTCCCTCTCCGCGGCCCTCTCTCCGGCGCGGCCGCGGCGCAGGTTCATCTACTCCTCGGCGGTGTCGGCGGGACCGGAACCCCGTCTCTTCTGGGCGGCCGTCTCCTTCTCGTAGGCCACGCGGGTCTTGTCCCAGATCTTCGCCTGGACCCGGGTGGCCTTCCCCGTGCGCCGGCGGAGGTAGTTGAGCTTCGCCCGGCGGACCCGGCCCATCCGGCGCACCTTGATGTCGCGGATCTTGGGCGAGTGCAGGGGGAAGGTCCTCTCCACCCCCTCCCCGCCCACGATGCGCCGGACGGTGAAGGTCTCGCGGCAGCCGCCTCCCCGGCGGGCGATGACGGTCCCGTTGAAGACCTGGATCCGCTCCTTCTCCTCGGTCTTCCCGCGGCCGACCTCCACGGTCTCGACGATGGAGACGCTGACGTCCACCGTGTCCCCGACCTGGAAGTCGGGGATGTCCCGCTTCATGTACCGCTGCTCGATGTCGTCAAGTCTTCTCATCGTCCCGGGCCTCCGTCCGGCGGGCGCGGCTCCGCTCGAGAGCCCGGCGCCTGCGCCACTCTTCGATTCTCTCATGGTGCCCGGAGAGCAGGATCTCCGGCACCCTCATGCCCCGGAACTCCGCGGGGCGCGTGTACTGGGGGTACTCGAGGAGAGCACCCTCGTTGAACGACTCCTCCGCCAGCGATTCCCCGGAACCCAGCACGCCGGGGAGCAGGCGCGTGACCGCGTCGATCAGGACCATGGCGGCGATCTCTCCTCCGGAGAGAACGTAGTCGCCGATGGAGATCTCCTCCGGTCCGAGCCCGATCCGGATCCGCTCGTCGAAGCCCTCGTAGTGACCGCAGACGAGGACGAGATGATCCAGGCGCGCCAGGCGCCGCGCCGCCGCCTGGTCGAACCGGCGGCCCCGGGGCGTGAGGAGGATGACGTGCCCCTCCCCTCCCCGCTCCGCCTGCGTCCGCTCCACGGCCCGGATCACCGGCTCCACCTTCAGGATCATCCCGGGGCCGCCTCCGTAGGGCCGGTCGTCCACCGTGCGGTGCCGCCCCTCGGCGTGGTCGCGGATGTTCCGGACGGTGATGTCGAGGATACCCTTCTTCCGGGCGATTCCGATCATGGACTGGGAAAGAACTCCTCCGAACATGGCCGGGAAGAGGGTCAGCACGTCGATCTTCATCCGCGTCCCGCCCGATTGCGACCGAGATTCGCGAGGAAACCCGATAGGCTATCGGGGGACCGGGACCGGTCAAGGTTTTTCGCCCAACCCGGCCCCTCGCATCCGGGGGGACGGCGATCTCGGCGCGCCCCGGCCCGGGGGACGCGCGGCCCCGGAGCCGCCGCGCGCGGGAGGTGTGCATGTTCACGGGCATCGTCAGGGAGGTCGGCGTGGTCCGGGAGGCGACCCTCGCCTCGGGCCGGGCCCGCCTTCTCGTGCAGGCGGAGCGGCTGGTCCCGGAGGTGGCGGCCGGGGACTCCGTGGCCGTGGACGGGGCGTGCCTCACCGTGGCGGGCGGCGCCCCGGGGAGCCTTCTCTTCGACGTGGTCCCGGACACGCTGGCCGCCACCACCCTCGGGGACCTGCGACCCGGCGACCGCGTGAACCTGGAGCCGGCGCTCCGGGTGGGGGAGCGGCTCTCGGGTCACTTCGTGACGGGGCACGTGGACGGGGTGGGAGAGCTGATCGGGCGCCGGGACGAGCCGGGCCAGGTGCGGATGCGCTTCTCCGCCCCGGAGGCGGTGCGCCCCTTCCTCATGGAGAAGGGGGCGATCACGGTGGCGGGCCTGAGCCTCACGGTGCGGGACGTCTCCGGCCCGGAGTTCTCCGTCTCCCTCGTGCCCCACACCCTCCGCGTCACCACGCTCGAGGAGTACCGGCCGGGGCGGCGCGTCAACCTGGAAGCGGACGTGCTGGCCCGCTGGGTGGCCCGGCTCCTCCCCGGCCCGTCGGGCCCGGGCCCGGGGATCACGCTCGACAAGCTCCGCGAGGCGGGCTTCGAGGTAGGGTAGAATCCCCGGTATGAGAAACACGGTCCCGACGGCGGCCCTCCTGCTCTCGCTCCTCCTCCCGGCCGCGGCCCCGGCGGGGCGGGCGGCGGGGGAATCCTTCGCCCGGCGCAGGGCGGAGATGATCCGGGGCTTGCGGGCGAAGGATCCGGACGAGCGCGCGGAGGCCGTGTACGCCCTCGACGGCTTCGACGGACCGGAGGCCGTCCGGGCGCTGGTGCGGTACGTCCTGGCCCGGGAGGAGAGCCCCCGCGTCCTGAGCGCGGCCCTGCAGCTCCTCGGCATGATGCGGAAGGAGGAGTCGGTGGCGGCCCTGGCCGCGGAGGTCCGGGGGGCGGGGTTCCCCGAGAAGGCGAGGATCTACGAGGCGCTCGGCCGCATCGCCACGGCCCCCGCGGCGGCTCCCCTCCTCGCCGGCGCCTACGACGAGGACCCCCGGGTGCGGACGAGCGCGTTGCTCGCCCTCCTGGGGATGGCGGACGAACGGGCGGACATGGCGCTCTCGGACGCCCTCCAGGCGAAGGAGTGGCCCGTCCGGTCCGCGGCGATCCACATCATCGAGAAGCGGCGCTCCCGGAACGCGCTCCCGCGTCTCATCCAGCGTCTCCGGCCCGGCGCCGAGAGGGGACGCCTGTACGGGGACGCGCTCACGGCCCTCCGCCGGATCACGGGCAAGCGGATCGGCCCCTCCTTCGAGGACTGGATGCGGTGGTACGACCGGGAGCAGGGCCGGAAGCCGAGACCGCCGGAGGAGTTCCCGCGGGAGACGCCCCGGCTGCCCACGGGGGAGCTCGGCGGCGTGCGGACCTGGGCCCGGCGGATCCTCTTCGTCCTCTCGGTGAGCGAGTCGATGGGGGAGAAGATCAGCGTGGACGGGGGGGAGCTGGCCCCGCGGGACGTGAAGGAGAGGGGAGGCGAGGAACTCGAGGCGTGGCGTTCGGTGAAGACGAAGATCCAGCTCGCGCGCCTGTGGGTGGCCTGGGCCGTCCGCCATCTCTCCCCGGAGGCCTCCTTCGACGTGATGACCTACTCGGTGAGCCCCGACGCGGCGTTCGGGCGCTTCGTCCCCGCCACTCCCGCCAACCGGGAGAAGGCGGTGCGCAGGATCGCCTCGCTGTCCCCGTCCGGCCGCGCCGACCTCCATGCGGCCCTGGTGAAGGTCTTCACCCTGGTCTCGCGCGACCCTCTGGACCGGGAGAGCCTGCTCGAGGGCCCGGAGACGGTCTTCTTCGTCTCCGACGGCACCTCCGAGACCGGGCGCGTGCGAGGCGCCTACCGCGCCTTCGAGGAAGCGGAGCGCCTGAACCGCTACCGCCAGATCCGCTTCCACTGCTTCGGGGTGGGGGGAAACGACGACCGCGTGCTCGCCGATCTCGCGGGCATGATCCCCGGGGGGGTCCTCCGGAGCCTGCGCTGACCCGGTCCGCCCCCTCGTCCCGCTCCCGGCGGGGGATCAAGTGGAAGGGGGTCGACATCCGATAAGAGAATCGTTCGAAAAGGACGACACGTCGATCTCCATGGACGGGGGCGCATCATGATGACCCGGGGACGAGACAAGAGGCTCCTGCCGGCGGCCGTGCTGCTCCTCCTCCTCACGGCCTGTGCCTCGGAGAGAGGGCGGACCCGTCTCACCTGGAGAGATGAACCCGGGCCCGCCGGTTCCGCGGACGCCCCGGGAGAGCCGCGTCCCGCCTCCTCCTCCCGGGGGGAGGGGGGCGTGGTGCGGATCCCCGAGGAGGTCATGCGGGATCTCATGGCCTTCGTGAACACGCAGAAGGTCCTCATCGCGGACCGGATCGAGGTGGACGCCTCACGGATCCCCTTCCAGATGGCGCTCGTCCCCGTGTTCGACCCGGACTACGTGCAGCGCGTCGAGGTGGCCGTCCCCGGGGTGAACGCCAAGGGCCTGCTCCTGCGCACCCGGGCCCGGGTCCCCAGCGTGGAGCGCGACTTCCCCCGCCTGCGGCTGGGGGACGGGATCGACCTGGTGGCGACCCGGGAGATCCGGACGCGGACCTACAGCGAGGTGGACCGGACGCGGCCCGTCTTCCTGAAGATCCAGGCCCGGGGGCACGTGGTGTACCGGGACGAGAGCGGGCGGCGGATCGAGCGGGACTCCCTCGTCCTGGAGGCCTCCGCGGTCCTCCGGGGGGAGACCATGGTCTTCCGCAGGTCGATCTACTGATCCCCTCGGTCGCGGCTCGGGCGGATCCGTTCGTGGTAGAATCCGGAAGGTTTCCCCAGGTCACCGGCAGGCCCCGGAAGGTGAGGCCCGGCATGAAACGGCTCTCCCTGTTCCTCCCCCTCGCGCTCTTCCTCTCCGCCGCGGGCGCGAGGGCCGACATCCTCCTCCTGCGCGGCGGCGGGCGCGTCGAGGGGGTCGTGAAGGAACGCCCCCAGGGCCTTCTCGTGGAGAGCCTCCACGGCTCCGTCCTCGTCCCGCGCTCCCGGGTGGCGGCCCGCGTCCGGGCCCCCTACGTCACGGAGCTCTACGAGAGGCGGAGGGAACGCACGAAAGCGGGGGATCCGGAGGCGCGGTTCCGGCTCGCCCTGTGGTGCCTGGCGCAGGGCCTCGAGAAGCGGGCCCGGCGGCATCTGGAGGAGGTGATCGCCCTGGATCCGGACCACGAGGGGGCGCGGGCCCGGCTCGGCCACGTGAGGTTCCGGGGCCGCTGGATGACTCCGGACGCCGCCCGCATCTTCCGGCTGGCATCGCTGGGCCTGGTCCGGGTGGAGGGCCGGTGGCTGTCGGAGAGGGCCCTCCGCGTCTACCGGGCGGCGATGCGGCGGCGCGCCGATCTCCTGGCCCGCGCCCGGG
>JAOZQC010000251.1:0-5314 GCA_029932425.1 Planctomycetota bacterium
GGGACCCACGGCGCTCGTAACGGGGCCGCACTTCCATACTCCGACAGCCTGCTAGCGGGAGAGGGCCAGGTCCACGAGGTCCCGGAGGCTCCCGGCGGCCGGGGCGTTCTCGTCGAACCACCGGCGGAAGGCGGCCAGCTCCTCGTCCTCGTCGGGGGAGCCGAGGCAGTTGGCGTACGGGTAGTCCTCGGTGGGGGAGATGATGAACCCGAGGTCCTCCGCCCGGAGGTCCCGGTGGAAGAAGAAGAACTCGCCCTCCCCTCCCTCCCGGCCGGGCCGGAGGAACAGGTGGCTCCTAGCAGGGAGGGAGTCGGCCCGGGTCCGCCGGGTGAAGATCTCGAGCCAGGCGGCGGCCTCGTGCTCGGGCCGGGCGCCGGACCGGAGGGGGAGCCGCACCGCGAAGGCGGGCAGGTCGCCCTTGCGGTCGCCGCCCAGGGCGTCCGTCATCCGGAGCGTGTCGAAAAGGACCTCGGCCACCGCGGAGAGCGGGCCGGGGTCCCCTCCCGCCCGGCCCAGCCGCTTCTGCTCGTCCTCGGGGTGGGGCAGGTCGGGAATCCGGATCCGGGCCAGGAGCCCCGGGATGGCCTCCTGGTTCCCCGCCTCCCGGATGGAGGGAACCACCTCCGCCATCTCGGCCCAGACCTCCGAGAGCGCCACGGGGATGAAGTACCCGATCTGGGCCAGGGGCCGGGCGGGCAGCTCCGCGAAGAGGGCGAACGGGAACCGGCGCGTGCCCGAGGAATCGGCGCTGGGCCAGAACGAACCGAACAGGGTGCGGCGGCCCCGGCCGGGAGTGACGAATCGGGTCCCGGCCGCGGCGGGGTCGTCCTCCCCGCGGGTCAACCGGTAGCCCTCGTCGAGCCAGGCGGTGAAGCGCCGGGCCTCGGGACCGTCGTTCTGGTGGTAGAGGTAGTCGCCGTGGAAGGGGAGCTTCCCGTAGCAGCCGACCCCCCCCGGCCCCTTCTTCAGAAATCCCAGCACCATGGCGCTACCTCTCCACCCGGACCGCTTCCGCGGGGAGGCTGGAGAGCATCCCTCCCGGACGCCGGCGGTAGTCGATGAGCCGCGTGGTCCCCTTCACGTCGAGGATCACCTCGTAGATGCCGAGCCGCGGATGCTCGGCGCGCCAGATCCACTTCCCGCCCTCGAAGCGGCAGCGGGGATCCAGGAAGGCGTCCGCCACCGCCCAGCGGCCCGTCCACGAGAGGTCCTCCAGCTTCTCCCCGCCCTCGAAACCCACGAGGAACTCGAGCCCCCGGCACTTTCCCGGGCTCCACTCGAGGTCGAAGGTGACCCGGCCGAAGTTCCGGAACTCCGGCGAGCGGATGGTCCCGCTGTCCGTCTTGTACTCGATGACGAGGCTCGCCGGCGCCGCCTGTCCCCCGAGGTTCAACCCCACGGTCATCTGGTCGGAGACGAAGTTCCCGTCCGGGCCCAGGAGGTTCTCCACGAGGTAGGCCACCTTCTGCATGAACTGCTGGAACCCGGGCACCAGGGAGAGGGAGACCCCCTTCACCTCCTTCGGCTGGTAGCCGGGCATCCGGAAGAAGGGCTGGAGGGTCTTCTCGCAGAAGTCGTCGAACTCCCCGCCCTTCCGGAACACCGCGAGCATCCGCACCGTGTCCTGGGAGGCCACCACCGTGCTCCACTTCGCCCGGTTCCGCGCCCAGGCGTCGTTGATGTCCTTCGCGGCCAGCTCCACGAGACCGGCCCAGGAGTTGGCCACGAGCCCGTCGAGCCAGTCCGCGGTGAGCCGGGCGGGCCGGGAATCGGGGTTCGACTTGCGGAGCTCCTTGGCCGCGTCCTCGGCCCGGGCGAAGGACGACTCGCGGCCGATGCCCTTCATCTCCGCCTCCACCACCGCCCGGGCCGCCTCCGTGTCCGTGCCCCTCCGGCCCGCCACCGCCCGGAGGTCGCGCCGGATGCCGTCCAGGTCCTTGGCCGCGTCGTGGACCGTGTAGTGCTCCGAGACCTCCGGAGCGTCCGAATCGAAGCAGACCACGAAGTTCGCGAAGAGCTCCCGGCGCGCCTCCTCCGTCTCCAGGAGGAGCGGGTCGTCGTCGGATCCCTCCAGCTTGTCGATCCCCTCCACGGCCTCCTGGATGCGGCGGCAGGTCTTCAGGAGATCCCCGCGATCGTCCGTGAACTCGTCGAACTGGTCGTAGGCCCCGGCCAGGGTGGTGGCGGTCTTCGGGGGCAGGGCCTTCTCCCCGAAGTACCGGTCCCAGAAGCCGCCCATGTCCTTCAGGTACCCGAGGAGGGCGTCCGTCATCCGCTTCACCGCCTCCTCCCGGAGGGAGGTCGCCGTGAGCTCGTCCGAGAAGAAGGCCAGGTGCTTCCGCATGTCCGGGAGGATCCGGCCCTCGATGCGCTCCACGGAGTAGGTCTCCGCCGGCCTCTCCCGGGAGCGGCGCTTCATCCACTTGCCGTCCCGCTGCTCGAACCAGGGGACGAGGGTGGCCTCGATGTACTCGTCCTTCAGGAGGTCGGCGGTGCGGGCGCGGGCGAGCAGCGGCAGGGCGCGCCACCAGCCCTCCTTCGGCACCGTCCGTCCTTCCTTCCCCTTCTCCTCCACGGGACCGCCCGCGATCGTCTCCACCGCCCCCCGGATCTCGCGCCAGGAGGTTTCCCCGGTCCGCGCCACCATCCGGGAGATCTCGTCCCGGAGCACGTCGAACTTCGTGGTGGAGAAGAGCATCTTCTCGGGGATCTCGGCCCGGATCACCCGGTTGTCGAGGAACTGGAGGATCTTCACCAGCGCCTTCTCCCGGGCCTCCGTGAGCTCGGGGTTCTCCGGGGAGGAGAGCGGCGCCGCCAGGGCGTCGATCTCCTTCTCCGTGGGCTCGTCCCCCGCCGCCGTGGGGCGCGCCTTCACGAGGAGCTCGCGCAGGTCGTCCGGCAGGGAGACCCCGGCCGCCAGGGAGGTGAGCTTGCGGGTGGTGCCGGACTCCACCCCGTAGGGGCTCCCCTTCATCCGGATCTCCTTCGCCAGCTCCACCACCGTGTCCGGGTCCTCGTGGGGGGTGATCTCCCGGTTGGCGAGGATCCTCTCGCAGGTGCGGGCGAGACCCTCCACCCCGTGCTTCAGGCCCTCCACGCGGCGCCCGCCCGCGGCCTGGTTCTCCTCCTGCCACGCCCGCACGTCCCGGAGCCACCGGCCCAGGTTCTCGAGGTGGGCCCGCTCGATCTCCCGGCGCTCGCCGGCGAAGGCCAGGAAGAACCGCGAGTCCGCCCGGGCCCGGTAGGCCGAGAGGGCCGCCTTCAGCCCCGCCTCGTCCTCCCGGCCCGTGGCCCTCTTCTCGGAGAGCACCCCGAACAGGGCCCGGAGGTGGTCCGCCCCGTGCTCCGCGTCGAACACCTCCCCTTCCTTCACGAGGTGGGAGCGGAGGAAGAGGTAGTGGTAGTACTCCCGGAAGTAGGCGTCCAGGTCCGGCACGCCGTCCTTCTCCGGGATGCCCTCCCGCACCCGGTCCCGGAAGTGGGTGAGCAGGGGCTTCACGCAGCCGTTCCCGAAGACGGAGAAGAACGACTTGAGCAGCGCGGGCTTGATCTGGTCGTTGTAGTTGAGCCCCACGTCGAGGAGCCCGGCGTCGGCGGCGCCGCGGTAGGTCTCGAGACAGCCCACCGCCACCTCCAGGGGGCGCCCGTCCTCGGGAATCGCCACCTTGAAGGTGGAGAGACGTCCCTGGTTCGTGAGGAAGGAGCTGGTGGCCAGGATCCCCAGGAGGGAAGCGGCGGCGAGGCCCAGGATGCCCCAGTTGCGGCGTCGCTTCCGCAGGCGCGCCTCGTGGTGCCACGTCCGCCAGTTCATCTCCTTGTCCTTGAGGATCTGCTCGCCCACCAGGTCCTTGATGAAGTAGGCCCGGACCTCCTTCTCCTCCTCCAGGGAGAGCCCGAAGCCGAAGTCCGCGGGGATGCTCAGGTCCTTCGCCATGTCCTCGAGGGCCCGGGCGAGGGGCGAGCCCACCTGGGTGCCGCTCGAGAAGTACACGCCGCGGCAGACCGGGGTCTCCTGGTAGACGTTCTGCTTGAAGACCACGTCCAGGACCTCGCGGAGGGGCTGGCCCAGGTAGGCGAACTCCTCCGGGAAGAGGAAGGCCTTCATGAGGTCGCGCTTCCCCGCCGCGGACTCGAGCCAGGGGCGCATGAGGAAGAGCTTCTCGGAGACCTCCTCGAAGCGGCGGTCGAACTCCTCCATGGTGAACTTCTGGGCGTCGTCGGCGGGGACCGTCCAGCCCAGCATCTGCTCCCGGTACCGCGCGTCGAGGGAGCCGAAGAACTCCACGAACCCCGAGACGAGGTCGCACTTCGTCACCAGCACGTAGACGGGGAAGTTCGTGCCCAGCTTCTCGATGAGCTCGTCGATCCGGGTCCGGATCCGCTTCCCGTCCAGCAGCAGGTCGTCGTGGCTCTTCGTGAGGAGGGAGTTGGCGGCCACCGCCACCAGGACCCCGTTCACCGGCTTCTTCTTGCGGTACTTGCGGAGGAGCTCGAGGAACGCCACCCACTCCGCGTCCTTCGACTCGATGATGTAGCGTCCCGCGGTGTCGAGGAAGATGGCCTCGTTGGCGAACCACCAGTCGCAGTTCCGGGTGCCGTGGAGGCCCGCCACCGCCGCGTCGCCCACGGGGAAGTCCAGGCCCGACTTGCGGAGCAGCGTGCTCTTCCCGGAGGCGGGTTCGCCGATGATCATGTACCAGGGGAGCTGCTGGAGCGCCACCCCGCCGCCCAGCTTGCTGGCCTTGAGCTTGGCGAGCGAGCTCTCCCAGTTGTCGCGAAGGGCCTTCACCTCGCCCTTCAGGTCGACCTTCTCCTCTTCCGCCTGCGCGATCCCCGCTTCGAAGTCGGCCGCCATCTTCCGTCCCCGGCGGCGCTTCACGATCTCGTAGACCACGATGATCACGATGGTGATGCCCACCGCGAGGCCCACGTACAGGTACCAGGGGTCGAAGGTGTAGGACCAGCGCTTCGCCACCAGGTAGGAGGTGACGGCCACGAAGAGGATGATCACGCCGTACTTGAAACGGCCCATCATCTGGAACACGATCTGGTAGATGCTCATCCCCTCACCTCCGGGTGCCCGCCGGTGGGACGGTGCTTCGCGTCGCGCCGGACCGCCGCCGGCGCCGGGTCACGGGACCTCATCGCCCCACCTCCCCGGCCTCCGCCGCGGCCGCCGAACGTTCGAGGATCCGTTTCTCGATGTCGCCCGCCCGGCCCCCGAGGAGGACCGAGTAGGCGAGGTAGAGACCCACGAGGAGCACGAACGCCCCCAGCACGATGAGGGGCCAGCGGTTCAGGGCCCGGGCGCTCT
>JAOZQC010000251.1:5324-5605 GCA_029932425.1 Planctomycetota bacterium
CCCCTCCCCGGAGGCGGAGGGGAAGAGGGGCTGGTGCTTCCGGCTGTCCTGCTCCGGCCACAGGAGGGCGAGCAGGCCCTTGCGCACGGCGGCCAGCTCGGCCTCCGAACCGCCCCGGTAGCGGCCCTTGAAACCGCACTCCAGGCAGGTGAAGAAGACCTCCAGGGCGCCGAGGATCGTCTCCCTCTCCTCCTCGTTGCGGCTGTTCGAGTAGCGCGCCTTCAGCTTGGCGAGCCGCTCGAAGAAGGCGTCCCCCGCCACGTTGGAGGTGAAGATGGTGA
>JAOZQC010000252.1 GCA_029932425.1 Planctomycetota bacterium
GCGGCGAGGATGGCGAGGATCGGCAGGAGGAACACCACCACCGCGGGGCCCAGGGTGCGCAGCTCCGGCACCTCCAGGAGAAGCCTGGTTCCGGGGGTGAGCTCGGGAGAGGCCGCCACCTCGAGGAGCCGGCCCGACGGCCCCTCGCGGCAGTTCCCGCAACCCGCTCCGCACCTCTCCGGGGACACGGGTACGATTTCCACCGTGGCCCGGTCGCCCTCGACGCTCCTGACGATCCCTTCTTCCAGCATGCCCGCTCGCTTCGCCCTGCAACTGGCGCGTTTCCGGCGCGATTGTGCGCGGTTCCGCTCGCGAAACCCACCGGAAACCCGCCGACTCACCCGTTACGGAGCAAACCCCGGGCCACGAAGGTCACTACGGAGGCGGGAGTGAATGGGACCCTTGCGGGCTCCTCCCGGGCCCCTCTCCCCGCAACCCCTCTCTCCCCTCACCGACTTACCCGTCGAGCTCCTCGAGCCAGGTCCGGACGCGGGGATCCCGGCCGCCCCGCCGGAGGTACTCGCGGTACGCCTTCCTCGCCCGGCCCCTGTCCTTGAGCTTCTCCTGGTAGAGGAGCCCCAGGTTCATCCAGGCGTCCAGGTTCCCCGGCTCCGCCTTCAGCACCTTCTCGAAGAGCCGCGCGGCCCGCCGCGCGTCTCCCGCTCCCAGGTACGCGAAGGCCAGGTCCATGAGGGAGGCGGGGGTCTCGCCGGCCAGCTCCGCGGCCTTGGCGTAGGCCCGGAGGGCTTCCCGCCAGCGCTTGCCGGACGCGTAGAGCGCCCCCAGCGCCCGCGGGTAGTCCGGGTTCCCCTTGTCGATCCCCGCCGCCTTCCGGTAGGCCTTCTCGGCCCCCTTCGCATCCCCCCCGTACTCCAGGCAGAGCCCGCGGAAGTACCACGCGTAGGCGGACTCCGGGTGGGCGTCCAGGGCCTTGGCGGCCCAGGTGAGAGCGAGGGAGGGCCGGCCCCCGGAGAGCTCGAGGTAGGCCATGTTGAGGAGGGTGGTCTCGTTCACGGGGTCGGCGCGGAGCGCCCGGTCCAGCGCCGCGCGGGCGAGGTCGTGGTGCCCCAGGCGGAGGTACATGGAGAAGAGGAGGTTCAGGGACACGACGTTCAGGGAGTCCAGCGCCACCGCCTTCTTGTAGAAGACGAGGGCTCCGATGGGGTCGTGGTTCGCGGCCCGGGCCATCCCGATCCCGATGAGAGGCATGGGGTCGGCGGGCGCGAGCAGGCGGGCCCGTTCGAGGACCTTCTCCGCCTCCTTGTAGCCCCCCTTTCGAACCAGCAGCAGGCCCAGGTTGATGAGGGCCGGCACGAACCGCTCGTCGAGAACCAGGGCCTCGCGGTAGTACATCTCCGCCTTGCCGAGGTCCCCGCCGCTCTCCGCGAGCCAGCCGAGAGCGTTCACCGCCACGGGGGAGTCCGGGTCCACCTTGCGGGCCAGGATCAGGGCCTTCTCCGCGTCCTTCGGGCGGTGCCGCTTCGCGTACTCGTTCCCCAGGGCGCACAGTGCCCAGTAATGCCGCGGATCGAGCTTCAGCGCCCTCCGGAGGACCGGGAGCGCCCGGCGCCCGTCGAGGAGGCGGGCGTAGAGGTAGAGGTCGTCGGCGGTGGCGTCCTCCCCCGTCGCCGCCTCCCGGTAGAGCCGGCGCAGGGCCTCCCCCTCGCCCCGGGCCAGGCGAAGATCCTGGTAGGCCACGTGGGCGGCGAGGGACTCGGGGTGGTCGGCCACGAGGCGGCTCGCCCGGAGGAGCGCCTGGTCGTACTCCCCCCTCGCCCGGAGCCGGTGGATGACCGCCAGCTCCGTGGAGAGAGAAGCCGGGGGGGCGTCCTTCGCGGACGCCCCCCCCGCCGCCGCTCCGAGGAGGGTCAGGGAAAGGAGGAGCCTGCCGATCAACCCTGGTCCTCGCCTCCGGATCCCGCGTTCTCGCGGTCCTTCTTCCGCTCGCGCTCCGGATCGCAGTCCTCGGGAGACGGCCGGTCCCCGTCCGGCTCGCACTCGCGACTCCGGTCGCGATCCGGGTCCGGGCAGCCTTCCTTCACGCGGTCCTTGCCCGCATCGGGGGCGGCCCCGTGATCGCCGCCGGGGCCTCCCACGGGGCCCGCCCCGGGCTTCGCCTTGCCGCCCCCGGGTGCGGCGCCGCCCACGGGCCCCGCTCCGGGCTGGGCCTGACCGCCCGCCGGGGCGGCGGGGATCCGGCCCGCCCCCGCGCCGGCCGCTCCGCCGGGCTGGCCGGCCTGCTGGTTCAGGCACTGGCGGAGCCTCTGCAGGAGCTGGTTCAGCAGGTTCTGCCGGCAGTTCTGCGCGGCCTGCTGCTGGGCGTTCCGGTTCGCCTGCCGGCGGTTCTGGTTCAGGGCGCCGCCCGGGTTCTTCGCCGGGGGCGCGTTCCCGCCCCGGTTCCCGCCCGGCCCCGCGTTCGGTCCCTGACCGCCCGGGTTCAGACCGGGCTGTCCGCCGGCGGGGGGCTGATGCTGGTTCCGGTCCTGGTTCCCGTCCTTGTTCTTGTTCCCGTCCTTGTTCCCCTGGTCGCCGTTCCGGTCGCCCTGGTCGCCGCCCTGGTCCCGCTGGCCGTCGCCGCCGCGGTCGCCGCGGGGGGGAGGAGGGGACCGGTGGTCGCCGCCGCTCCCACCGCCCCGGTCACCGCCGCCGTTTCCACCGCATCCGCCCGGACCGCCCCGGGCCCAGGCCGTCCCCCCGCCGGCCAGCACCAGGGCCAGGGCCGCCGCGAGCGGGACGAGAATGAGGATCTTCTTCACCATGTCCGAGCCTCCGTCTCCGTTCTCCCTGCGACCCTCGTTCGCAACGGCCGTGCCGGAACGCTTCCCGGTTCGGATGCGCCGGGGCGGGCGGCGATTTCGTCCGAAGTGCGACAATTATGTCGGTTCGATCCCGTATTTCTTCATCTTGTATCGGATCACCCGCTCCGCGATCCCCAGCGAGCGGGCGGCCCGGGCCTTGATTCCCCCCGCCTCGGCAAGGGCTCGCCGGATGGCCCGCCGCTCGAGCTCCTCCACCAGCTCCGGGAGCGTGCGGCCGGCGGGATCGGGCGCGGACGGATCCTCCGCGGCGGCCCCCCGCACCCGCTCCGGCAGGTCCTCCACGCGGATCTGGTCCCCGGTCCCCAGGATCACCGCCCTCTCGAGGATGTTCGACAGCTCCCGGATGTTCCCGGGGAAGGGATAACGGAGGAGGAGGTCCACCGCCTCCCGGGAGACGGGACGGGGGGGGATCCCCGCCTCCGCGGATGCCCGCGCCACGATCTCGGGAATGAGGGCCGCGATGTCCTCGCGCCGATTCCGGAGCGGGGGCACGTGGATCGTGATCACCTGGATGCGGTAGTAGAGATCCTCCCGGAAACGCCCCGCCCGCACCTCCTCCTCCAGGTCCCGGTTCGTGGCCGCGAGGATCCGCACGTCCACCCGGATCGGACGCCCCTCGCCCACGCGGACGATCTCCTTCTCCTGGAGCGCCCGGAGGAGCTTCGCCTGCGTGGAGGGGGCCAGCTCCCCGATCTCGTCGAGGAGGAGGGTGCCCCCGTCCGCCTCGAGGAACCGGCCGTCGCGGTCCCGGTGAGCACCCGTGAACGCTCCCTTCACGTGCCCGAAGAGCTCCGTCTCCAGGAGGGTCTCCGGCAGCGCCGCGCAGTTCACCCGCACGTAGGGCCGGTCCCGGCGCCGGCTCCGGGCCTGGATGAGATCCGCGATCCGCTCCTTCCCGGTGCCGCTCTCCCCCGTGATGAGGACCGTGGAATCGGTGGCGGCCACGCGGGCGGCCATGCGCAGGACCTCCTGCATCGTCTTGGACTCCGCCACCAGGCCTTCCACATCGATCCGGTCCTTCAGGCGGTCGCGGAGGCGCCGCACCTCGTGCCGGAGCTCCCGCTTCTCGAGCAGCTTCCGGATCCGGAGCTCGAGAACGGCGAGATCCACGGGCTTGGTGAGGAAGTCCTCCGCCCCCTCCCTCATGGCGGAGACCGCCGTCTCCACGCTGCCGTAGGCGGTGACCACGATGAAATCCACGTAGGGGTTCTCCGCCCGCGCCCAGCGGAGAAGATCCAGTCCCGTCTCCCCCCCGAGCCGCATGTCGGTGACCGCGACGTCCACGGACTCGGAGCGGAGGAGGGAGCGGGCGGCGGGGACGTCCGCCGCCCGGAGGGTGCGCACCCCCAGGCTCTCGAGGAAGCCCGCGAGCTGCTCCCGCTGCCCGGGGTCATCCTCCACCACCAGGATCGTGGCCGGCTCGTGCACTCCTCGATCCTCACCTTGAAACAGGCGCCCCCCTCGGGGGCCTCTCCCACCTCGATCTCGCCGCCGTGCCGCCGGACCACGGACCGGGCGATCGCCAGGCCGAGCCCCGTTCCCCCCCTCCGCCGGGAGTGGAAGTGCTCGAAGACCGCTTCCCGCTCCTCCGGGGGAATCCCCGGCCCCCCGTCCCGGACCTCGATCTCCACCCCGCCCGGCCCCTTTCTCCAGGCCACGGCCACCGGCCCCTCCCCCGCCGCCTGCCGGGCGTTCCGGAGGAGGTTCGCGAGGGCCTTGCGAAGCTCCTCCCGAGCCGCGGTCAACGTCACCGGGGCGGGAGGCGGGAGGAGCCGGGCCGCGGGGGCCTCCGCCTGCACCACCTCTTCGACGAGCTCCGCGAGAGAAAACTCCCGGAGGTCGAGGGGGCGCTCGCGGCCGAGGTCGAGGAAGTCCTCCACCGTACGGTTCAGCCGGGCCACCTCGGCCCGCGTGGAACCGAGGATCTCGCGCAGCCGCCCGGGATCCGGCGCATCGGTCTCGAGCGCCCGTTCCAGTCTCTGGGCCGCCATGCCGATGGCGTTCAGGGGGCTCCGGATCTCGTGGGCCACCCCCGCGGCCAGACGACCCAGGGCGGCGGTCCTCTCCCGCCTCCGGAGCTCGGCGGCGAAGGCTTCCTCCCGGCGCCGCCGCACCCGATCCAGCCGGAGAAGCGCCGCCGCGCCCAGGAGCCCCACCAGGAGCGCGATGCCCGTGAAGAGCACGATGCTCCTCCGGGCCCGGCCGAGCACCGCCTCCACGGGGCCCGCGGCCAGGCTCACCCGGAGGACGCCTCCGTCGGCCCCGGGCCACGTCGCGGGGACCGCGAGATCGAGGACCCGCCCCCGGGGGCCGCGGCGCCACTCGGGGCGCCCCCGGGGCGGCGGCAGCCGCTCCCCCACCCGCGCGGGATCGGAAGCGGCGACCACCCGGCCGTCCCCGTCCTGCAGGAAGAGGGCCTCGATGGCCGGAGACGCGGCGGCGTCCGCGAGGAGCTTCTCCACCCCCGCCTCCTCCCGGAGACCCCGCAGATCCTCGGCGTCCTGGACGAGGATGAGCCATCCCGCCGACGCCGCCACCCTCGTACCCGCCAGGAACTCGGTCCGGGGGCCGAAGGGGTTGCCGCCGAACCCCTCCACCACCCGGTCCCGCTCCCCGAGCCCCCGAGCCCGGGCGCGCTGCACCACGTCCGCCACGAGCCTGGGATCGAAGCGGGCGGGGTCCATCCCGCCCGCCCCCGCCGGGCCGGGCGGAGCGGGAGGCCCCCCCGCCACGGCGGCCCCCGAGACGGCGGGGG
>JAOZQC010000253.1 GCA_029932425.1 Planctomycetota bacterium
AGGTCCTCGAGGGAGTGGCCGCGGGGGAGTCGGGCGTGGACCTCCGGATGCCGGCTCCCGGCGCGATCGCGGGGCGGCTCGTGGACGGTGCGGGCCGGCCCGTGCCCTCCTTCTCCCTGCGGATCCTGCCCGCCGGGCGGCGAACGGGGGCGGGCATCTCGCGGCGCGTGAGGAGCGGGGACGGGACCTTCCGGGTGGAGGGCGTCCCTCCCGGTGTCTACCGCGTCTCCGCGAGCGAGGGCGGGGCCTTCGCGGAAGCGGCGGCGGAGGTGGAGGTCCGGCCGGGGAGGACCACCGGGGGGCTCGAACTCGTGCTCCGTCCGGGGGGGGCGGTCCGGGGAAGGGTGCTCGAGGGGGACGGACGCCCCGCGGTGGGGATCCGCGTCTCCGTGGCGGGAAGCGAGGGAGGGGCGCGGTTCTCGGGGGGGCTCTCCGAGACGGGCGCCGCCGGGGAGTTCCGGGTGGGGGGGCTCCGGCCGGGGAGCTACCGGGTGACGGCGGCCGGGCGCGGCCGGACCGTCACCCGGGAGGGAGTGCGGGTGGAGTCGGAGACGGAGACGACGGTGGAGCTCGTGCTTCCCGCCCTCGGGCGCCTGGTGGTCCGGGTGACGGACGAGGCGGGTTCCCCCGTGGCCGGGGCCCGCGTCCACCTGCGCGGCCCCGGGGGACGCTGGATCCCGGTGCGGGTTCCGGAGCCGGGGCGGGAGGTGCCCCCCGGGAAGCGGATCGAGGCCCTTCGGAAGGCGCGGGCCCGGGCCGCGGCCACGGGAGAGGACGGCACGTGCGTCCGGGAGGAGGTGCCGGAGGGGACCGTCACCGTGCGGGTGACGGCGCCCGGCTTCCGGGACGCGGAGGTTCCGGCGTCGGTTCGGGGCGGGGGAGAGACGCGGGTGGAGATCACGCTGCATCCGGGGGTGTCCGGCGCGTCGCAGGAGCCCGGACGCGGGCCGTGGAGGCCGGAAAGGAGATGACGGACGGGGAAGACGTGCCGGCCTGGGAGCGGAAAGGTGAAGAAGTCATGCCTGTCACGGATGTCTCGACCCGGGGACGGAGGGAGGCGATGAACCGGGAGGCGATGCTGGCGTACATGCCCCACCGGGGGCGCAACGTCCTCATCGACGAGTTCGAGGACCTGGGGCGGGGGAAGGGGCGGGCGCGCCTCACCGTGGACGGGGGGGACCCGCTGGGGAGGGACCTGTTCCTCGTGCGCGGCCCCGACGGCCTGCGGTACTCCCAGTTCTTCCTGGTGGAACACGCCGCCCTCTGCTCGGTGATGATCCTCCGCGAGGAGATGAAAGGTGGCCGCCTCGCCTACTTCTCCACCATCTCCCGCTTCCGGGCTCGATCCCATCCCCGGGCCGGGATTCCCCTCGTTTCGGAGGTGCGGCGGGGCCGGGACCGGCGGGAGTTCCGCACGTTCCGCGCGTCCCTCTCCACGGCGGAGGGCGAGCCCGTCCTGGAGGTGGACTTCATGGCCTACCTGGCGGCCTCGGGGGCGCGGCCCGAGGAGGGGCGCGAGGGGCCGAGGCCCGGGGAGTTCCCGCCCCCCGCCGAAGACCGGTTCCCCTGCTTCGCGCCCTCCATGGTGTTCGTGGGGGGGCCGGACGGGGAGGGGCGCTGGGGAGGGGTCTACCCCGCGGACCATCCCCTGGCGGAGGGGCACTTCCCCGGGGCCCCGGTGATGATGGGCATGACCCAGTGGCTGGCGGTGGCCCAGAGGGCGGCCCTCGGGGCGCCCTCCGGTTCCTCCCGGGTCGCGGCCTCGGGCCGGCTCGCGGCTTCGGACGGACGTTCCGTGGCGGAGGTCTCGGGCCTCGTGATCGAGACGGTGAAGGACGGCGAGGGGAGGATCCGGGACCTCCGCCTCCTGGGGACGAAACGGGTGGCGTTCCGGGACCGCATCCTCCCGGGGGACGCCTGGGTGGTGGAGGTGACGGGAGGAGGAACGGATGGCGGATGACGGAACCAGCACGGCGTCGGTGACCCTCGTGGAGGGGATGCAGTTCGTGGGGGAGACGGGGTCCGGCCACGCGGTGGTCCTCGACGGCGCCCCGGGCTTCGGGCGGGACACGGGGGCCCGGCCCATGGAGCTCCTCCTCGTGGGGCTGGCCGGGTGCACGGGCATGGACGTGGCCCACATCCTCCGGAAGCAGAGGGCCGCCCCCGACGCCCTCGAGGTGAGGGTCCGGGCCCGGCGCGCCGCGGAGCACCCCAAGGTCTACGAGGAGATCGAGATCGAGTACCGCGCCCGGGGGCCCGGCCTGGAGCCCCGGCACCTGAAGAAGGCGGTGGCCCTCTCGGCCACGAAGTTCTGCTCGGCCTCGGTGATGCTGGGGAAGACGGCGAAGCTCGTGCATCGCCTGAGGATCGAGAACGAGGACGGCACCTGGGAAGAGACGCTGGATCCCGCGGCCGCGGAAGAGTGAAACATCGCTGACCGGCACGGCTTTTTCACTTCTCCCCGCGGCGCAGGGGACGCAGGGCAAGCTACAATTCGCTTCCGCCTCCGTAGGTGACCTTCCCCGGGGTGAGGGCGCGTTCGGCCACGAGGAGGCGGAGGGAGTGGACGAAGGGGAAGCGGGCGAGGTCCCGCACGGGTAGAAACCCCCGCTTCCGGAACAGCTCCGCCATCTCCCGGGGGTGGAGGGCGAGCTTGCCCGGCTTCGCCCCGAAGAGGCGATGGGCCAGCGCCCGGCGGCGGGGGGTCGCGGCGCGGCGGTCCAGGTAGGTGACGAGGACCCGCTTCCGGGCCACCCGGCACATCTCCGCCGCCACCCGTTCCCGGAGCTCCCTCGTGGGAAGGTGGTGGAAGAAGCGGAACGCGAGCAGGTTGTCGAAGGCGCCGTCCGGCCAGCCCGTGTCCTCCAGGTCCCGCACCTCCAGGGGAACGGCGAGCCCTTCCCGGGCGAAGGCGGCCCGGGCCCGCTCCACCATCGCGGGGGAGACGTCCGCGGCCGCGGGAGAGAAGCCGAGACGCGCGAGCTCCCGGGTCATGCGGCCCGCGCCGCAGGGGATGTCCACGATGCTCTCGCTCCGGGGGATCCCCCGGAGGCCGCGCGCGAGGCGCCCGCCCGCCGCGCGGTGGACCCACCCGGCCCCGGCCCCGGCCCCCGCGGACACCCCCGCCTTCTTCTCGTCGTAGACCTTGCGGTAGGGAACCGTCACCCCGGCATTCTGCCCCTTCCGCGACCGGCCCGGCAACGAAGCGGTGTCCGACGGCTCTCGAATCTGGTAGGAAGCAGGTATGGAAGGAAGCGTGCGGACCTTGAGCGTGGTGGTCCCCGTCTACACCGAGGCGGCGACGATCCGCGAGATCCTCCGGCGGATCCGGGCGGTCTCCCTGCCGCTCGAGGTGGAGATCGTCCTCGTGGACGACGGCTCCACCGACGGCTCCCGCGAGGTGCTCCGGGAGTACGAGGGCCGGGAAGGCTACCGGGTGCTCTTCCACGAGCGAAACCGAGGCAAGGGGGCCGCCCTCGGCACGGGCTTCCGGGCCGCGCGGGGCGACGTGGTGCTCATCCAGGATGCGGACCTGGAGTACGACCCCGGGGACTACGGCGCCCTCCTGCAGCCGATCCTGGACGGCCGGGCGGACGTGGTGTACGGCTCGCGGTTCCTGGGCGGACCCCACCGGGTGCTCTACTTCTGGCACCAGGTGGGGAACCGGATCATCACCCTCTTCTCCAACATGTGGACGAACCTGAACCTCACGGACATGGAGGTCTGCTACAAGGCGTTCCGCCGGGAGGTGGTGGAGCGGCTGGAGATCCGGAGCCGCCGGTTCGGGGTGGAGCCGGAGCTCACCGCCCAGGTGGCGCGTCTCGGCTGCCGCGTCTACGAGGTGCCCATCTCCTACAGCGGCCGCACCTACGAGGAGGGGAAGAAGATCGGCTGGAGGGACGGCCTGGCCGCCTTCTGGCACATCGTCCGGTTCAATCTCCGGGCCCGGAGACGAGCGCGGAGAGCCGGCGCGCGGTAGCGGGGGCGTGCCCCGCGTAGTGGTTGTTCGCGAAGGCGTAGGTCTCCGGCACCTCCCCGAGGAACCGCCGGATGAGGACGGCCCAGCGTTCGAGCCGCTCCCCGTGGTCGATCACCTCCCTGTCCCAGGTCCGGGTGATCTCCTCGATCCTCTTCCGGTCCCCGAGGAGGCGGATGTAGGCGAAGTCGGCGGTGAGGGGATCGAAGCGCGGAGGGAGCTCGTCCCCGTGGGGCATCCAGGCCTGGTCCACGAGCACGAAGGCCGCCCCGTGCCGGCGGAGGATCTCGAGGAGCTCCGCGTGGATCCAGCCGCGGTTGCGGATCTCCACCGCGTAGCGGAAGTCGGGGGGCAGCGCGGAGAGATAGCGGTCGAGCTTCTCGAGGAACGGGCGCCGGCTCGGGAAGAGGGAACGGTTCAGGTAGGGGAACTGGAGGACGAGGGGCCCGCACTTCTCCCCGAGCTCCGACATGGCCCGGAGGAACTCGCCCCGGTCCCGGGCGGTGGCGTCCAGGTCGAGGAGGCGGTCCGGGTCGGGCCGGGCCTTCTCCCCCCCGTGGCAGACGGAGCGGGGGAACTTCGCGGACATCCGGAAGCCCGCCGGGGTCCGCTCGTACCAGGCCCGCACCATGGCCCGCGCGGGCACCCGGTAGTAGGTGGCGTCCGTCTCCACCGCGGGGAAGTGCTTCGCGTACTCGGAGAGGAACCGGCGCGGCGGCGTCCCCGGCGGATAGAACGGGCCGATCCAGTCCTTCGAGGACCAGGAGGAGGTGCCGCAGAAGAAGCGGCCCGTCACTCGACCTCCCCCTCGAGGCGCTCGAGCCTCTTCTCGAGGGCCTGAACCCGCACCGCGAGGCGCTGGAGCCGCTCGGGGGCCGCCATCCGCCGGAGCTCCTCCCGCAGAGGCCGGGCCGGGTGGCCGAAGTAGAGGCCGGGCCCCTCGAGCCGCTTCCCGGAGAAGAGCGTGGAGCGGGCCCCCATGACGATGCCGTCCCCGATCACGCCGTGGTCCCCGATTCCGCACTGGCCGCCCATCACCACCCCGTCCCCGAGCTTCGTGGTGCCCGCGATCCCCGTCTGGGCGGAGACGGCGCAGTTCCGCCCGATCTCGACGTTGTGGGCGATCTGCACCAGGTTGTCGATCTTCGTTCCCCGCCGGATCACGGTGGCCTCGAGGGCGCCCCGGTCCAGGGCGGCGTTGGCGCCGATCTCCACGTCGTCCTCCACCACCAGGGTGCCGAGCTGGGGGAACTTCACCTTTCCCTCGGGCCCGTCCACGTAGCCGAAGCCGTCCGCGCCCAGGACCGCCCCCGCGTGGACCACCACCCGTTCCCCCAGCGTGACGCCGGGGTAGAGGACCACGCGGGGGTGGAGCCGGGAGTCGGCGCCCACCCGGGCCCCCGCTCCCACCACGGCGCCCGGTCCGAGGATCACCCGGTCCCCGATCTCCGCCCGGGCCTCCACCACGGCGTGGGGGCCCACGGAGACGCCAGAGCCGAGCGCCGCGGTGGCGTCCACCACCGCGGTGGGATGGATCCCCGGGGCCGGGCGGGGCTCGGGGTGGAGGA
>JAOZQC010000254.1 GCA_029932425.1 Planctomycetota bacterium
GGAGGAGGGAGAGGGCCCGATCCGGGTGTCCCGCGTCCGACTCGTGCTCCGCGAGCCGGATCAGCGCGCCGTAGTCGGTGGCGAGGGCCTCGATCTCCTTCCGGGTGAGGGCGGTGGCCGCCGCCCGGAAGCCGTACCGCTCGTAGTGGGAGACGAGGAACTCCGCCGCGGGGCGGAACGCGGGGCGGAGCGCCAGGCACCTCCGGGCGGCGTCCACGGCCTGCTTTTCCCAGCCCCGGTCGCGCGTGATCCGGCCGAGCGCCCACCACGCCTCGAGGTTCCCCGGGTGCTTCTCCAGGAGCTTCTCCAGGTTCTCCACCGCCTCCTCGGACTTGTCGTCCGCGTGCAGGAGCAAGGCCAGGCGGACGAGGGCGGGGGCGCACCCGGTTCGTCCCTCGAGGGCCTTCCGGTAGGCGGCCTTCGCCCGGTTCTTCCGCCAGACCTCGGGCAGCTCGGAGGCCGCCTCCAGCCTGCGGCCGAGGAGGAGGCGGAGGGCCGGCTCTCCGGGAGCGGCCTCCACCGCCGCCCGGGCCTCCTCCAGGGACTCGAGGGGGAGTCCCCGCCGGGCGAGGGCGAGGGCCCGGAGCGCACGCGTCCAGGGGCCGTCTCCCGCGGGGAGGGGGAGGGGGATCCTCTCCGCCCGGGCGGGACCCCCGGCCGCGATCTCGTGGAGCGTGAGCCCCTTCTCGAACTCCAGGTCCGGGAAGGGGGCGCGCCGGTCGGGGTCCACGATCTTCACGGAGGCTCCGGGGGAGTCCGTGAGCTTCAGAAGGAGACGGTTCCAGCCCTCGCGCAGCTCCACCCGGACCGCCTCCCGGCGCGGCCGGCGCTCGCGCAGGCGGTCCACCCGGAAGATCCTCGCGCCGTTCCAGAAGACCGCGAGGGAGCCCCGGGACCCGATTTCGAGGATCGCCGCCCGGGCGGAGGGCGCGCGGACCTGGGCCAGGGCGTAGGTGACGCCGGAGGCGGGCCGGAGCAGGGTGAAGGGGTTCAGGAGGACGTCCGCGGGGCCCATGGGGAGCTTCCGGAAACGCCGTTCGGGGGGACCCTCCCCGTAAACCCTCGTGAGCGAGAGCTCCCTCTCGGGGAGGTAGGGGCTGTCGAGGAGGGCGGGGGAACCGAAGCCGAAGGGGCCGGCCACCGCCCACTCCCGCACGTAGCCGCGCCCGGGGGCGAGCCCCTCGGCGCGGCCGATCTCCCCCCGGGCGCGCAGCCGGTCGCGGAGGAACCACCGGAGGGATTCGTCGAGATCGCCGTGCCCCCGGCCGAGGACGCCCAGGAGGCGGTCCGTCACGTCGTCCGGGTTCCTCGTCCGGGGAAGGAGGTCCCGGAGGCGGTCGAGGGCGAGGAGAGCGACCCCGGAGCCGGGGTCTTCCTCCACCACCTCCGCGAGCCCGCGCACGGCGCGGTCGTAGTCACCCTCGAGAAGACCGGGGGGCGCCACCACCCGCCGGGCGGCCTCCTCCGCGGCGCGGGCGGGGAGGGCGAGGAGGAGGAGCACGACGATCCAGGCTGTTCTCGGTGTGCGCATGTCCCGTTTCCCGTCTACTTCTTCCCGAGGATGATCTTCTCCCGGAGGGCGACGTCCACCGCGCTCGCGAACCCGCGGAAGCGCGGGTACCGGTCCCGGGGGACCCGGTTCGCGAGGATCGCCAGCACCTGGTCGTACGCCACCACTCCCTCCCCCGCCTCGTAGTGCGCCCGGAACATCCCGAAGGGCTCCTCGACACTCACCTCCCCGGGCAGGTTCTTCACCCCGAACCCCCGGGGCAGGTGGATCGTGCCCCGGAACCGGGCGGAGTTCGGGTTGCCGAGCACCAGGTCGTAGCGTCGCTCGGCCAGCGCGGCGAGGGATGAGAGCCGGATAGGGGTGAAGGAGACCTTGACCGCGAGGCCCCGGTCCGTCTTCTCTGCGAAGCTCGCCACCGTGGCTTCCACGTGGACGGCGACCTCGCCGGCGGAGAGGTCCTTGAGGTCCGAGAACGTGAACGAGTCCAGGGTGACCCGCCCGAACATCTGCCCGAGCATCATGTTGAGCCGGAGCGCTCGCTGCCCTTCCACCGCGAAGAAGCTGCGGATCATGACCGCCGGGTCCCCGCGGAAGGTGAGGTCGGCCCGGAGCTTCGCCGACCCGTCCTCCCGTAGGACCACGTCGAACTCCTCGAGGATCCGGTGGTCCTCGGGCCGATTCCACGGCACGGTGACGATCTCGCCTCCGTCCGGCCGCACCACGAGCACCTTCGCCCCGCGGTCCATGCCCGGCATGGCCTCCATGGGGTGGTACTGGGCGGTCCCGTCGAGGAACAGGCCCCGGCCCTTCCCGTCCACGTCGGGCACGTAGGAGATGCAGTGGTTGAAGTGGCCCACCAGGGGGAGGGAGAGATCCTCGCGCCAGCGGCTCGTGGTGGCCCCGATGAGCACGGGGTAGCACTCGATCCCGAGCTCCTTCAGCATCGTGGTGGTGAGGATGGCCTTGTCCTTGCAGTCCCCGAACTTCCGGCTGAAGATCGCGGCGGCGTCGAACGGCTTGTAGCCGTGCACCCCGAATTCCCACGAGGCGTCGTACCTCACGTCCGTCACCACCCAGTCGTACACGGCGCGGATCTTCTCGTAGCGGGTCTTCTTGCCCCGGGTGATCTCCGCGAGCTTGGCCCGCATCTCGTCGTTCATCCGGAGCTGGTCGCGGATGAGATGCCAGTACCACCTGGCGAAGTCGTTCCAGGACCGGTAGTTCGAGACCTGGACCTGGGGGAAGACTTCCCGGGGCGAGGGCATGTTCGGCTCGAAGCGGACCTTGGGGATGTCCGTCATGACGAAGGTGAAGACCTTCGTCTCTCCGCCCGGACCCTCGGAGACCACGGGCTCGATCTCCACGTTCCGGGTGTGGAAGTAGAGCTCCTCGTCCCGCGGGGCGATGACCGTGTACTCGGCCCGGAGCGAGGGCCGCCAGTCGGCGAAGTAGAAGGTCTCCCCGAAGTAGTTCCCGAAGAAGGAGGGTTCCAGGTCGTCGACGCGCCACTCCACGTGCACGATGTCGCCCTTCTCGAGACGGGGCAGGTCCGCGTACCGCCCGCCGATGATCCGGCCTTCCTCGGAGGTCCCGTCCCTTCGGATCACCCGGGCCTTCTTCCAGTGCACCGACTGCTCCCGGGGGGAGAAGGGCACCCCGTAGCGGTCGAACTGCTTCACCCCCTGGTCGTTGAGGACCCGGTACACCCTCCGGTGGAAGGTGGAGGTGGTCCCGTCGGGGTGGACGTCCGTGATCTGCTGGTCGAGGACCACGAGCCAGGGATCGTTCTCCGCGCTCTCGAAGGCGCGGGCCCGGGCCAGGAGGGGCTCGAGGTCCACGGGGAAGGAATCCTCGAAGGGCCGGCTCGCGGGATCCAGGAACTCCACGTACCGCCGGAGCTTCGCGGACCGGGGGTTCACGGCCAGGGCGCGCTTCAGGTAGTCGAGCGCCTTCCCCCGGTCGCCGATCTTCAGGTGGAGGCGCCCCGCCTGGCTCAGCAGGGCGTGGTCCTCGGGGCAGATCCGGAGCGCCGCCTGGACCGTCTCCGCCGCCTCCCGGTAGAGGCCGAGCCCCTCCAGGAGCAGCGCCTTGCCCCGGCGGGCCCCGAGGTCGAACGAGTCCAGTCCGATCTCCCGGTCGTAGAGCGCGAGGGCCTCCTCGGGCCGCGTCCCGCGCTCGAGAAGGTCGATGAGGCGGCGCCGGGCCGCGCCGAGGAGGAAGTCGACGGCGAGGGCGCGGCGGAGGAGGGCCCTCGCCCTCTCCGGGCGCTCCTCGTTCTCTTCCCGGGATGCCGCGCGGAGGAGGAAGGGGATGCGGTCGCGGAAACGGTCCCTCTCGGCGAGGAGGCGGGAGAGGGCGTGCTCGGCCTCGACGCTCATTCCCCGGCGCCGGAGCAGGTCGATCTCGAGGAGGCGGGCGTCCAGGAAGCGGGGGTTCACCTCGAGGGCGCGCCGGAGGTACTCTTCCGCCTTCCCGGGGATGGGGAGGTCGTAGGTGTAGTAGCGGGCGAGAAGGAAGCAGGCGGCGGCGTGGTCCCGGTCCAGACGGATCGCGGCCTCGATGGCGCGTCGCCTCCGGTTCTCCTCCTTCTCCACCTCCCGCCTCACCTTCCGCCGGGAAGCGAGGGCCAGGGCGTAGCGGAGGTGCGGGTCCCCGGGGGCCAGGGCCACCGCCTGTTCGAGGAGCTTCCGGGCCCGGAACTCGTGCCGGTCCTCGTACTCGCGGCGCAGGTGGAGATACCCGAGGTGGAGGAGGGCCCGGGCGTCGCCCCGGTTCTCGTCCACCACCCGCCGGAGGATCCACCGGGCGTCCGGGGCCGTCTCCACGGGCTCCCCGGCGGTCCCGGCGGCTCCGGCCAGGGCCGCCTCCGCGGCCGCCGCGTCCTCCCGGGCGGCGGAGACCCGGAGGCCCTCCAGGGGGGAGCCGTCGGGCTTCGTGATCCGGACCCGGAACCCCCAGGGCCCGGTCTGGTCCGTGATCTTCAGGAGGAGGCGGTTCCAGCCCGCCCGGAGGCGGATGCCCGCCGTGTCCTGGTCCAGACCGCACGCCCGCTGCACGTCCCGGGAGAGAACGAGGCGGCCGTTCCACCAGGCCTTGACGCCCTCGTCCGATCCCACGCGGAGAGCGGCGGGCCGGGGGGCGGGGCTCTTCACCCAGCAGAGGGCGTAGGCCAGGCACTGGTCGTTCGGGCGGAAGATCTCGTCCAGGTCCACGTACCCGAAGACGGAGTCGGCATGGATCCTCCGCCACCTCACCTTCCGCTCCTTGCCGCTCATGACGAGGGCGAGGTCCACGGTCCCCGCCTCCGGCGGGAAGGCGCGCGCGAATCCGCTTCCCCTCTCGTTGTCGAAGCTGCCCGCCACCTGGAAGTCGCGGAGGAAGCCGAGGGTCTCCGCGAGGGCACGTGCTTTCCGGAGCCGGCCCTCGGCCACGAGGCACCGGACCCGGGTCCAGCGGACCCAGGCGTGGAGAGAGGGGCCGAGGGCGTCCGGCGGGAATCCCTCGAGGAACCGGCCGGTCTCGCGGAAGCGGCTCGTCTTCCCCGTGAGGAACCGCACCTTCTCCAGGAGGAATTCCGCCCGGGCGAGCGTCTCCCCGCGCGCGGGGTTCCGCTCCGCGGCCGCCTCCCTCACCGTCTCCGCGAAGGCCCGGCGGAAGGCGTCGAGGGCCTCGGCGTACCGGCCCCGGCTCTCCCGGAGGAGGGCCTCCCGTTCCAGGAGATCGCTCTTCCCCGGCCCGTCCCCGGCGAGCGCGGGAGCGGAGGAGAGAAGAAGGGCGAGGAGGGCGGTGAACGTGAAGGAACGCACGGCGGACCTCCGGAACGGGGGGACGAGGTGCACGGAGTATAACCCCACCGCCCGTGGAACGGTTCCTTCCCCGGGCCGCGGCGGGCCGTATCATGGCGGTCGCATGAATCGGGAACCCACGGACCTCCTCGGACGCCGCTTCCGGGATCTCCGGATCTCGGTCACCGATCGGTGCAACTTCCGCTGCACCTACTGCATGCCGAGATCGGTGTTCGACTCCGGT
>JAOZQC010000255.1:0-3652 GCA_029932425.1 Planctomycetota bacterium
TCGCCGGTCGGCGGCGGGCGCCGGCGGCGCCGGCTCCCGCGGGACCCGCGAGCCGCGCGAAGATCTGGAGGGTCGGTGGCACAGGCTTGAAACCCGGAAGTCGCCCGGAGGTTTCGCCCCCGAACCCGGCTTCCCCACCGCCGTCCGCGACCCTCCCGGGCTCCGGCGCCCGGTCCGGGCCGGCCGCCGGCTACCGGTAGCTGTCCGGGGGGATCCTCTTCCCCTCCACCCGCGGCGTGAGGAAGTCGGCGGGGACGAGCCACCCGGCGGTGGAGAGGCCGGCGCGGCCGCGACCGACGCACCGGCCCCGCGCGTAGGCCCCCTCGAACATGCCGAAGTGGTCGTGGGCGCCGTGGCCCCCGTTCTCCGGGGAGAAGGAGAGCCCGATCTGGCCGAGGAGCCGGCTCTTCTCCACCGTCTCCCCCGGCTTCACGAAGACCCACATGCCCAGGTGGCCGGAGAGCGCGCAGATCTTCTTCCGGTCCTTCGTCAGGCACTCCACCACGACGAGCCCGCCGAAGTCCCCGGCGGATTCCACGAGGCGGACCACGCCGTCTCCGGGGGAGTACACCGACGCCCCGTCGAGGAACCACCCGCAGTCGTGGCCGAAGTGGAGGGAGTTGCCCTTCCTCGAGTGTACCCGCCGTGCCGGAGGTTTCGGCGTTTGGCGGGGGGTCGCAGATAATACTCCCGCGCCGCCGCCCGCCCTTTGGAGGTCCCGTCCATGGAACGAGAAGTCCTCGAGGTCGATGTCCTGCTGGTGGGGGCCGGCCCCGCCAACCTCGCGCTCGCCTACCGGCTGTCCCAGCTTCTGGGGGAGGACGCCGAGACCTTCGTGGTGCTCATCGAGAAGGCGAAGGAGGTGGGCTTCCACACCCTCTCCGGCGCGGTGATGGATCCCCGGGGGATGCGGGAGCTCCTTCCGGACTTCCTCGAGCGGGGGTGTCCGGTGGAGGCGTCCGTGGAGGAGGAGGAACTCTGGTTCCTCACGGAGAAGGGCCGGCTCGCGGCCCCCTTCCTCCCCGGCCCCCTGGACAACCGGGGAGGCTACGTGTGCTCCCTGGGCCGGGTGGTGCGCTGGCTCGGCGGCCTCGTGGAGGAGACCGGCCGGGTGGAGGTCTTCCCGGAGTTCCCGGGCGTCGAGCTGCTCGTGGAGGAGGAGCGCGTGGTGGGGGTGCGCACCGGGGACCGGGGACGGGACCGGGAGGGAAACCCGAAGCCCACCCACGAGCCGGGCATCGACATCCGGGCCCGGGTCACGGTGCTGGGCGAGGGACCCCACGGCTCCCTCACCAAGAGCCTGGTCCGGAGGTTCGAGCTCCGGAAGGGAGGGAACCCCCAGGTCTACGCCCTGGGGATCAAGGAGCTCTGGCGCATGGAGAAGGGCCGGGTGCGGGCGGGGCGCGTGGTGCACACCCTCGGATGGCCGCTGGACCGGGAGACCTTCGGCGGGGGCTTCCTCTACGGCATGCGGGACGACGTCTGGGACGTGGGCTTCGTGACGGGCCTCGACTACCGGGATCCCTACACCGATCCCCACGGGCTCTTCCAGCGCTTCAAGACGCATCCCGCGGTGCGCGGCCTTCTCGAGGGGGGCCGTCTCATCCGGTACGGGGCGAAGACGATTCCCGAAGGGGGGTGGTTCTCCCGCATCCGTCCCTACGTGGACGGCTGCCTGGTGGTGGGGGACTCCGCGGGGTTCCTCGACCCCCTCCGGCTCAAGGGCATCCACCTGGCCGTGAAGTCGGGGATGCTCGCCGCGGAGACGATCGCGGAAGCGCTCCGGGAGGGCGACTTCTCGGCCCGCGCCCTCTCCCGCTTCGAGAGGAAGGTCGAGGAATCCTGGATCGCGGAGGAGATGAGACGCAGCCGCAACATCCACCAGGGCTTCGAGCACGGCCTCCTGCCGGGCCTGCTGAACGCCGGGATCTCGCTCGTCACCGGCGGCCGGGGCTTCCGGGACCGCATGGAGCTGAAGCCCGGTCACACCCGCATCCGGAAGCTCGCGGAGCAGTACGGGCCGAACCCCCCTCCCTTCCGGCGCCTGAAGCCCGACGGGAAGCTCACCTTCGACCGCCTGTCCGGCGTGTACGAGTCGGGGACGAAGCACGAGGAGGACCAGCCCGTGCACCTCCACGTTTCCGATCCCGAGATCTGCCGCACCCGGTGCGTCCGGGAGTACGGGAATCCCTGCACCCGCTTCTGCCCCGCGGAGGTCTACGAGATGGAGGAGGACCCGGAAAGAGGAGGGATGCGTCTCAAGATCAACGCGGGCAACTGCGTGCATTGCAAGACCTGCGACATCATGGATCCCTACCAGATCATCGACTGGGTGCCGCCGGAGGGCGGCGGCGGGCCCCGGTACACGGACCTGTGAGCCGTCCCTCGGGCGGGGCCGGGCGCGGTCTCGCCGGCCTCCCGGAGCCCCTGGTTCCCCTGGCGCTCGGGATTCCCCTGGCGCTGCTCCTCGCCTTCGCGCCGCTCCTCGAGTACATGGGCTGGTTTCTCCGGTCCCTGGTGCACGAGATGGGGCACACCGCGGCGGGGTGGTTCGCGGGGTGTCCCACGTGGCCCGCGATCCGGCTGGACGGGCATGCGGCGGCCTTCCATCGTCCCCAGGTGACGGTCCTGGCGCTCGCGGTCTGGGCGGCCCTCCTCTACCTGGCGTGGCGGTTCCGGGGGCCCCGCCGTCCCTGGCTCCTGCCGGCCGTGACCGCGGTGGGGTACCCGGTGCTCGTCTTCACCGGGGTCCGGGAGATCTTCCACTTGACGGCGGGGCACCTGGGGGAGCTCGTCTTCGCGGCGATCTTCTTCCGGCGGGCGCTGCGGGGAGGATCGGCGCGGCCGGGGGAGAGACCGCTCTACGCCGCCCTCGGGTGGTACTGGACGGCCGGAAGCCTGTGGCTCTTCGGCTCCCTGGTCCTCAGCGAGGCCGGCCGCCGCTGGTACCTCTCCCACGGCTCCTTCGGGATGGCGAACGACTTCGTCCGGATCTCGCGCCTGCTTCACGTTCCGCTGTCGGCCGCCGCCTTTCCCATGCTCCTGCTCTCCCTCCTCCCGCTCCCCGCGGCCTGGCTCCTGGCGGGGGGGAGGTCCGGGGCGGGAGACGCCCGCGGCCTTGTGCGGGGGGCGCGGCGGGAGTAGATTGCGGGTCGTCACCGGCTCGGGAGGACGGTGCACGAGGCTCCGGAGGGAGGCGTTCCATGGGCGAGGAGAGCATCGGTTGCGCGCGACCCACGGGATCCGTGGTGGGCGCGCCGGAGGCCCCCGGGGCGAGCGACCCGGCGGAAGCCGGAAGGGAGGAGATCATGGCGGCGGCACGGGTCGGGGGCAAGGCGCCGGACTTCGAGGCGCCCGCGTGGCACCGGGGGGAGTTCACCACCGTCAAGCTGTCCGACTACCTGGGGAAGTGGGTGGTGCTGTGCTTCTACCCGGGGGACTTCACCTTCGTCTGACCCACCGAGCTGTCAGCGGTCGCTGACCGGGCGGAGGAGTTCGAGAAGCTTGACGTCCAGGTCCTCGCGGTGAGCGTGGACAGCCGGTTCGTCCACAAGGTGTGGAACGAGGTGGAGCTCTCGAAGATGGTGGAGGGGGGCATCCCCTTCCCCATGATCGCGGACGGCGCGGGGAACCTGGGCCGGGTGTACGGGGG
>JAOZQC010000255.1:3662-5523 GCA_029932425.1 Planctomycetota bacterium
GGAGGTTCCTCATCGACCCCGACGGCGTGATCCAGGCCTGCGAGATCCTGACCCCCCCCGTGGGCCGGCACGTGGACGAGACGCTACGGCAGATCCGGGCGTTCCAGCACGTGCGGTCGACGGGGGGCGCGGAGGCCACCCCCTCGGGTTGGCATCCCGGGGATCCCGTCCTGAAAGTGGGGCCGGACCTGGTGGGGAAGGTCTGGACCGTCTGGAAACCCTGATCCCGCCGGTCCGCGGGGGGGCCGTCCGGAGGGGATCCGCGGCCGGGGGTTCCGGGCCGGGGGGGGAGGACGGGCGTTCCCGCCGGGCGGCCCGCGGGCTACGGAGCGGGGGGGGGCTCTCCGGCGCTCCGATCGCCGGAGAGGCCGGGGGGCCGGGGCCGGGGAAGATGCGGGCCCCCCACCTCCGGACAAAACCGTGCGCACCCGGGAACGGGACAGGGTTACAATCCCCGCCCGTTCCCGGTCCGAAGGAAACGGCATGAACTCGAAGTCCCCCGGAGCCGATCGGCGCTGCACGGCCTTCCCGCCGCCCGATCCCTCCTGCGTCGAGCTCGGGATGCCCGACGTCGCCGTCCTCCGGAAGCTGGCCGACGCCCTCCGGGGGAAGGAGGAGGAGATCGCCGCCCACTGGGAGCGGAGGTACCGCCTCGCCTTCCGGGAGGCGGGCTACCACTCGCCGGAGGACTTCCGCGCCGAGGCCCGCCGGGAGCTCGCCGCCATCCTCGACCACCTCCGCCGGGGCGACTGCCGGGGGCTCGGGGCGTGGTTCTCCGCCCACGGGCGGGAGCTCTTCGAGCGCGGCGTGCCCTACTCCGAGGTGTGCCGGTCCCTGCGTCTCTTTCAGGAGGGGGTGGTGGAGTTCCTCCGGGCGGAGGGCGAGGCGGCGGAGGACCTGCTCGACCTGTCGTTCGCCCTCGACCGCCTGAGCCACGAGCGGCTCATCCTCATCGCCGAGGCCTACCACCAGACCTGCCAGCGGAGGTGGGAACGCCGCACGAGGGCGTTGCTCACGGAGGTCGCCCGGCGGGAGCATCGGCCGGGAGGGCGGGATCGGCTCGGAGGGCTGGTGGGGAAGAGCCCCGTGATGCAGGAGATCTACGAACTCCTGATCCTGGCCTCCCGCAACCGGGAGACGGTCCTCCTCGTGGGGGAGACGGGCACGGGGAAGGACCTCGCGGCCCGGGCGATCCACGCCCTCGCCGGGGATCCCCCGGAGCGGTTCATCGGCGTGAACTGCGCCGCCCTGAGCCATGATCTCATCGAGAGCGAGCTCTTCGGCCACCGCCGCGGGGCCTTCAGCGGCGCCCAGGCCGATCACCCGGGGCTCTTCCGGGCCGCCCAGGGAGGGACGATCTACCTGGACGAGTTCACCGAGCTGCCTCCGCCGGCCCAGGCCAAGCTCCTGCGCGTCCTGCAGGAGCGCGCGATCCGTCCCGTGGGGGGGTTGCGGGAGGTGGCGGTCTCCACGAGGGTGGTGGCCAGCACGAACCGCGACCTCGATCTCGTCCTCCGGGACGGCGGGCTCCGGCGCGACCTCTACTACCGGCTCCGGCAACTCGTGATCCGGTTCCCCCCTCTCCGGGACCGGCGGGAGGACATCCCCCTGCTCGTGGACCGCTTCGCGGAGAGAGCCGCTTCCGAGGGGCTTTGCACGGGGGCTCCCCGCTTCACGGAGGAAGCCCTGGCCCGGCTCGCCGCGCATCCCTGGCCGGGGAACGTCCGCGAGCTCGAGAGCGTGGTGCGGCTCGCCTGCCGGACCGCCCGGGGCGGGGCCGAGGACGTGGCGGACCTCAGGCTCGACGGGCCCGGAGCTGGCGAGCCGGGCCCGGGTCCGGGGGAGGGGGAGCGCGCCCCGC
>JAOZQC010000256.1 GCA_029932425.1 Planctomycetota bacterium
CCCTGGCGGCGCGCAAGGCGGCGCGGGTGGCCGACGAGGTGAGTCGCATTCTCGCCATCGAGCTCCTCGCCGCGGCGCGCGGCCTGGATCATCGCCGGCCGCTCCGTCCCGGACCGGGGATCCGCGCCGCCTACGAGCTCATCCGGAGCCGGGTTCCCGAGGGGGACGGCGACCGCATCCTGGCGCCCGAGATGGAGACGCTGCGGGGGCTGGTCCTCGGGCCGGAGCTCCTGGAGGCCGTGGAGGCGCGGACGGGACCTCTCGTGGGGATCCCCTGACGGCCGGGCGGGCCCCCGGGACCCCGGCCCCGGCCCGCGCCAGGTCACGTTTTTGTGCCGGAGGGAGGGCGGGGCCGCTAGATTGGAGATCCCTCCTCTGGATCCGAGGAAGACGCCCGCACACCCAGGAAGGCGATCATGAGTCAGAACCGGGCCGGAACCCTTCCGCCCCCCGGCCAGTTGATCCCCCTCGAGATCGACGAATCGGCCGTGGGACTCTCGAACCTCTTCACCCTCTCCATCGGCCGGAAGTGGCTGATGGCGATCATGGGGCTCGTGTGGTGCGCGTTCATCGTGCTCCACCTCATCGGCAACCTGCTGATCTACCTGGGGCCCACGGAGTACAACGACTACTCCGAGCACCTGACCGGCCTCGGCCCCTATCTCTGGATCGCGGAGGCGGTCTTCGTCCTGGCGCTCCTCGTCCACCTGGTACTCTCCATCGTGGTGACGCTCCAGAACTGGGCGGCCCGGCCGGTGAAGTACAGGGTGGACAAGAAGAAGGGCGGCCGCACGATCATGTCCTCCACCATGATCTGGACGGGGCTGGTGGTCCTCGTCTTCGTGGTGCTGCACCTCGTCTCTCTGAAGTTCGGCGAGGTGGGGCTTAGGGACGAGAAGAAGGACTTCCACGGGGCGGTGATCGCCCTGTTCCAGAACGGGGGATACGCCCTCTGGTACGTGCTCGCCACGTGGGTCCTGGGGCTCCACGTGAGCCACGGCCTGCAGTCGAGCCTCCGGACGCTCGGCCTGAACAACCGGCGGATCGAACCGAAGTTGAAGGCGGTCTCCGCGGCCTTCGGCTGGATCGTGGCCGTGGGCTACAGCTCCATCCCGATCTGGGCCTACCTCTTCCTGGGAGCCTGAAGATGGAACTCGACGCAAGAATCCCCGACGGGCCCATCGAGAAGAAATGGGACAACCGGCGCTTCGAGGAGAAGCTCGTCAACCCCGCCAACAAGCGCAAGTACACCGTCATCGTGGTGGGCACCGGGCTGGCCGGGGCCTCCGCCTCGGCGACCCTGGGCGAGCTCGGGTACAACGTGAAGGCCTTCACGCTGCTCGACAGCCCCCGCCGGTCGCACAGCATCGCCGCCCAGGGCGGCATCAACGCCGCCAAGAACTACGCCAACGACGGGGACAGCATCTACCGCCTCTTCTACGACACCGTGAAGGGCGGCGACTTCCGCGCCCGGGAGGCGAACGTCTACCGGCTGGCGCAGGTCAGCAACGAGATCATCGACCAGTGCGTGGCCCAGGGCGTGCCCTTCGCCCGGGAGTACGGGGGGTTGCTCGACAACCGGTCCTTCGGCGGCGCCCAGGTCTCCCGGACGTTCTACGCCCGGGGCCAGACGGGCCAGCAGCTCCTCATCGGGGCCTACGGGGCGCTGCTCCGCCAGGCCGCCGCGGGAACGGTGAAGATCCACCCCCGCACCGAGATGCTGGACCTCGTGGTGGTGGACGGCGTGGCCCGGGGGATCGTGACCCGGAACCTCATCACCGGGAAGATCGAGGTACACACCGGGGATGCCGTGGTGCTCGCCACGGGGGGCTACGCCCGGGTGTACTATCTCTCCACGAACGCCATGGGCTGCAACGTCACCGCCTCCTGGCGGGCGCATCTCCGCGGGGCCTTCTTCGCCAACCCCTGCTTCGTCCAGATCCACCCCACGTGCATTCCCGTGGGCGCCCACCGGCAGTCCAAGCTCACGCTCATGAGCGAGAGCCTGCGGAACGACGGCCGGGTCTGGGTCCCCGTGAAGCCGGGCGACAAGCGCCCCGCCAACGACATCCCCGAGGAGGAGCGGGACTACTACCTGGAGCGGCGCTACCCGAGCTTCGGCAACCTCGTGCCCCGGGACGTGGCGTCCCGGGCCGCCAAGGCCGTCTGCGACGAGGGCCGTGGCGTGGGGGCCACCGGGCAGGCCGTCTACCTGGACTTCCGGGACGCCATCCAGAGGCTCGGCAAGGCCGCGATCTCCGCGAAGTACGGGAACCTCTTCGACATGTACGAGCTCATCACCGGCGAGAACCCGTACGAGGTTCCCATGCGGATCTTCCCCGCCCTGCACTACACCATGGGCGGGCTCTGGGTGGACTACAACCTCATGAGCAACCTGCCCGGCCTCTTCGTGCTCGGCGAGGCGAACTTCTCCGATCACGGGGCCAACCGGCTCGGCGCGAGCGCACTCATGCAGGGGCTGGCGGACGGCTACTTCGTCCTCCCCTACACGATCGGGAACTGGCTCGCGGGGCGGAAGCCCGGCGAGGTGGGCCCGGACCACGCCGCCTGCCGGGACGCGGCGAAGGGCGTGGAGGAGCGGATCGGGAAGCTCCTCACCCTCCGGGGGGAGAAGTCGATCGACGACATCCACCGGGAGCTGGGCCACGTGCTGTGGGAGTACTGCGGCATGGCGCGGAACGAGGAGGGTCTGAAGAAGGCCCTGGCGGAGATCCCGAAGATCCGCGAGGAGTTCTGGAACAACTCCACCGTTCTCGGACAGGCCGCCGACCTGAACCAGACCCTGGAGTACGCGGGCCGCGTGGCGGACTTCATCGACCTGGCGGAGCTCATGGTCACGGACGCCCTGCACCGCCGCGAGTCCTGCGGCGGTCACTTCCGGGAGGAGAGCCAGACGGAGGAGCACGAGGCCCTCCGGGACGACGAGAACTTCTGCTACGTCGCGGCCTGGGAGTGGAAGGGGGAGGGCGAGGCCCCCGAGCTGCACAAGGAACCGCTCACGTTCGAGTACGTGAAGCCCACGATGAGGAGCTACAAGTGAGCGACCACATGAGGATCACGCTGAGGTTCTGGCGCCAGAAGGGGCCGGACGACAAGGGACACTTCGAGACGCACCGGGTGGACGACGTGTCGCCCCACCAGTCCTTCCTCGAGATGCTCGACCAGCTGAACGACGCTCTCCTCAAGGAAGGCAAGGAGCCCCTGGCCTTCGACAGCGATTGCCGGGAGGGGATCTGCGGGACCTGCGGCTTCGTGATCAACGGCCAGGCCCACGGCCCGCTCCGGGGGGTGACCGTCTGCCAGCTCCATATGCGCAACTTCCGGGACGGCGACGTGATCACCGTGGAACCCTGGCGGGCGCGGCCGTTCCCCGTGGTGAAGGACCTCATCGTCGACAAGCGGGCCTTCGACCAGATCCTCATGGCGGGGGGGTACATCTCCGTGAAGACGGGGTCGGCCCCGGACGCGAACGCGATCCCGATCTCGAGGAAGGACGCCGAGGAGGCCTTCGACGCCGCCGCCTGCATCGGCTGCGGGGCCTGCGTGGCGGCGTGCAAGAACGCCTCCGCCATGCTCTTCGTCTCCGCGAAGGTGGCGCACCTGGCCTACCTGCCCCAGGGGCGGCCGGAGCGGAAGAGACGGGCTCTCCGCATGATGATCGCCCACGAGATGCTCGGGTTCGGCAACTGCACGAACGAGAGCGAGTGCGAGGCCGCCTGCCCCAAGGAGATCTCGGTGAAGAACATCTCCCTCCTCAACCGGGAGTTCACGAGGGCAGCGCTGACGCAGACGGCCTGAGGCGGCGCGCGGAAGGAGGCGGGTGAACGTCCGGTTCGGCGAGGGGGAGCGCGTCTACCTCCGCGAGGCGACCGTCGCCGACGCGGGCCTTCTCGCGGAGTGGAAGAACGATCCCCTCGTCCGCCGGATGGCGCTCGGGCCGGGGCCCCGGACCACCCGCGAGGCCGAGGAGCGCGACCTCCGCCGGACGCTCGAGAGGAGCGGGGATCTCTACCTGATCCTCGTGGCGAGGGACACGGGCGAGCCGGTGGGGTATGTCCGGGTCGACTGGCTGGACGCGGGCCACCGGTTCGCGTGGCTCCGCTTCGCGCTGGGCCGCCGCCGCGGGCGGGGGCTGGCCCGCGACGGGCTCTCCTGCCTCCTCGGGAGCCTGTTCGCCGGCGGGGCGGCCCGCGTGGAGGCGGAGGTGTTCGGATTCAACGAGCGGAGCCTGCGTCTCCTCCAGGGCCTGGGGTTCCGGAGGGAAGGCCGGAAGCGCCGCGCCCACTTCGACGGGGAGGCGTACCACGACGTGGTGGTCCTCGGGCTTCTCCCCGGGGAGTTCCGGCCCGGAGTCGAGAGCGGTCGCTCCCCGGCGGGGTGACGGGCCCGGGGCCGCACCCCGTTTCTGCGGGGTGATGGGTTCGGGGCCGCACCCCATTTCTGCAGGGTGACGGGTCCGGGGCCGTACCCTACCTCTGCAAGGTGACGCACATCGGGTTTTCACGGGAGCCGAGAGGACATGTACGACGAGCTTTCGGAACGGATCCGGGACCTCCACCGGCGGCTGACGCACGTCAAGGACAGTCTTTGACCTCGACGGCCGGCGGGAGAAGCTCGCGAAGCTCGAGAAGCGGATGGCGAAGCCCGGCTTCTGGGACGACCCGGAGGCGGCCCAGGAGACCGTCAAGGAGCTGAAGGCCCTGAAGGCCGTCATCGATCCCTGGATCGAGGTGGACGCCGCGGTCCAGGACGCGGAGGTCCTCCTGGAGGTGGCCGAGGAGGAGGGGGACGACGCCGCGGCCCGCGAGGTGGAGGAGGAGGTGGGGGAGCTCGAGAAGCGGGTGGACCGGCTCGAGTTCCGGGCGGTGATGCGGGACCCCCACGACCCCCTGGACTGCTACCTCTCCATCCACGCCGGGGCCGGGGGCACGGACGCCTGCGACTGGGCGGAGATGCTGCTCCGGCTGTTCACCCGGTGGTGCGAGCGCCAGGGCTACGAGGTGGAGCTCGTGGACCGGCAGGCGGGCGAGGAGGCGGGGATCCGCAAGGCCACCCTCCACGTGAGGGGGCCCTGGGCCGCGGGCTACCTGAAGGCGGAGATGGGCGTCCACCGCCTGGTCCGGCTCTCCCCCTTCGACGCCGCCCACCGCCGCCAGACCTCCTTCGCCTCCGTGGACGTGGTGCCCGAGGTGAAGGAGGCGGAGATCGAGATCCGCGAGGAGGACCTCCGCGTCGACACGTTCCGCGCGGGCGGGGCGGGGGGCCAGCACGTGAACGTCACCGACTCCGCGGTGCGGATCACGCACCTGCCCACCGGCATCGTGGTCCAGTGCCAGAACGAGCGCAGCCAGCACAAGAACCGGAAGACCGCCCTGGCGCTCCTCAAGGCGAAGCTCTACCGCCTCCGCGAGCAGGAGCGCCGGGAGGAGCTGAAGAAGATCTACGGGGAGAAGGGCGAGATCGCCTGGGGCTACCAG
>JAOZQC010000257.1:0-414 GCA_029932425.1 Planctomycetota bacterium
CGGTCGGGCCGGAGCCGCCGCAGGAGCTCCGGGCTCCGGGGGGGGTGGGCCCGGACCACCCGGCCCAGGATCCGGAGGGCGGAAACGTCGCGGCCCAGGGCGTCGCGGAGCCGGGTCCGGACCCGGGTCAGGTCCCGGGCCTCGGAGGGGGAAAGGCCCGGCGGGAGGCCCGGATCCGCGGGGGGGGAGGCGTCGCGGGCGGGGTCGCGGGCGGCCGGCGCGTCGGGCCCCGCCTGGAGGAGGAGGAGGAGGACCGCCGCGGCGGCGAAGAGCAGGAGGATGGAGAGGGGGAGCACCAGGCGCCGGAGCGGGGCGGGAAGCGCGACCATGGGTACCGGAGGATAGGCGGAGGGCGGGGGGGGCACAAGGGTTGCCGGGGAGAGGCGGGAGGGCGGCCGCGTCCCCGCCGCCCGG
>JAOZQC010000257.1:424-5476 GCA_029932425.1 Planctomycetota bacterium
ACTTGCGGGTGGTTGAGATCACCGTCGAGGAACCCCGGGGAAAGGTGCCGGTGCAGGGGAGGGCTCCGGGTAGGATTCCGGGATCCAAGGACACCTCTCTGCCTGGAGGAGCAATGAGCGAGGTCGCCGACCTGTTCGATCTGGTTCCCGGGGCCCAGGAAGTGGAGCAGTTCGAGGAGCTCTCCTGGGAGGGGAGCTTCGAGGAGTACCTGGAGAAGGTCCGGGAGAACCCGCGCGTCGTCCGCAACGCCTTCCAGCGGCTCTACGACATGATCCTCTCCTACGGGTTCGAGGAGTTCACGGAGCACAAGGAGAAGCTGATCCGGTACCACTTCTTCTCGGACCCCATGGGGAACGGGAAGGACGCCATCTTCGGCCTCTCGAAGTCGCTCATGCGGCTCGTGGGGAACCTGAAGTCCGCGGCCGCGGGCTACGGGACGGAGCGCCGCATCCTGCTGCTCCACGGGCCCGTGGGGTCGTCCAAGTCGACGATCGTCCGGCTCATGAAGAAGGGGATCGAGGCGTACTCGAAGACCCCCGAGGGAGCCCTCTACACGTTCCGCTGGGTGGGTCTCACCGACGCCCCGGACCCGGAGATGCCCTGCCCCATGATCGAGGAGCCCCTCCGGCTCGTGCCTCCGGAGGCGCGGCACCGCATCCTGGAGCGCCTGGAGGGGACGGCCGAGCTTCCCTACCGCCTCTCCGTGGAGGGGGACCTCTGTCCCGCGTGCCGGTTCAACCTCCGGCGGCTCCTCGCCCGCTACCGGGGCGACCTGAAGAAGGTCCTCCGGGAGCACATCCGCGTCCGGAGGCTCATCCTCTCCGAGAAGGACCGGGTGGGAGTGGGGACGTTCCAGCCGAAGGACGAGAAGAACCAGGACTCCACGGAGCTCACGGGGGACATCAACTACCGGAAGATCGCGGTCTACGGCTCCGACTCCGATCCCCGGGCCTTCAACTTCGACGGCGAGTTCAACATCGCGAACCGGGGCATCATCGAGTTCATCGAGATCCTGAAGCTGGACGTGGCGTTTCTCTACGACCTGCTCGGGGCGAGCCAGGAGCACACGATCAAGCCGAAGAAGTTCGCGCAGACCGACATCGACGAGGTCATCATCGGTCACACGAACGGTCCCGAGTACCAGAAGCTCAAGAACAACGAGCTGATGGAGGCGTTCCGGGACCGGACGGTGAAGATCGACATCCCCTACAATCTCGAGCTCGACGACGAGATCAAGATCTACCAGAAGGACTTCAACTCCGAGACGATCCAGGGGAAGCACGTCGCCCCGCACACGATCGAGATGGCGGCCATGTGGGCCATCCTCACCCGGCTGGAGGAGCCCAAGCCGCAGAACCTGAACCTCGTCCAGAAGCTGAAGCTCTACAACGGCAAGACGCTGCCCGGCTTCACCGAGGACAACATCAAGGAGCTGAAGGCCGATTCCCCCGGCGAGGGGATGCAGGGGATCAGCCCCCGCTACATCCAGGACAAGATCTCGAACGCCCTGGTGCGGGAGGAGTCGCAGGACTGCATCAACCCCTTCATGGTCATGAACGAGCTGGAGGCGGGGCTGGACCACCACTCCCTCATCACCTCCGAGGAACTGAAGAACACCTACCGCGAGCGCTTGGCGCTCGTGCGGGAGGAGTACGAGGACGTCATCAAGAACGAGGTGCAGCGCGCCATCTCCGCGGACGAGGAGGCGATCAGCCGCCTCTGCGCGAACTACATCGACAACGTGAAGGCCTACACCCAGAAGGAGAAGGTCAAGAACCGCTACACCGGCCAGTTCGAGGAGCCCGACGAGAGGCTCATGCGGTCCATCGAGGAGAAGATCGACATCCCCGAGACGCGGAAGGACGACTTCCGGCGCGAGATCATGAACTACATCGGCGCCCTCGCCATCGAGGGGAAGACCTTCGACTTCCGGACGAACGAGCGGCTGCAGCGGGCCCTGGAGCTGAAGCTCTTCGAGGACCAGAAGGACTCCATCAAGCTCACGTCGATCGTCTCCTCCGTGGTGGACCGGGAGACGCAGGAGAAGATCGACGTGGTGAAGAGCCGCCTCATCCGCAACTACGGCTACTGCGACGTCTGCGCCTCGGACATCCTGAACTTCGTGGCCTCCATCTTCGCGCGGGGGGATGCGCGGGACGAGGGGTAGATGAGCCCGCGGAAGATCGACCAGGACCGGACGCGCTTCCGCCAGATCGTGCACGGGCGGATCCGGGAGAACCTGCGCAAGTTCATCTCCCGCGGGGAGATCGTGGCCCGGGCCGGGAAGAAGAAGATCTCGGTGCCCCTGCCCCAGATCCAGCTCCCCCGCTTCACCTTCGGCGGCAACCGGCGGTCGGGGGTGGGACAGGGCGAGGGGGAGGAGGGGACGCCCGTCCGCGGGGAGGGCTCCGGCCCGGGCGAGGCGGGGGAGGCCCCGGGAGAGCACGTCCTGGAGGTGGACGTCACCCTGGAGGAGCTGGCGCGGATCCTCGGGGAGGAGCTGGAGCTGCCGCGCATCCGGCCGCGGGGCCGGGAGGAGATCACCGCGGACGTCCTCCGCTACAAGTCGATCCGGCGGGTGGGGCCCGAGAGCCTGAAGCACTTCAAGCGGACCTTCAAGGAGGCCCTCAAGCGGCAGATCATGACCGGCACCTACGACCCGGAGAACCCGGTGATCGTGCCGGAGAGGGCGGACCGCCGCTACCGTTCCTGGGACGTGGCCGTGACCCCCCAGTCGAACGCGGTCATCATCTACATGATGGACGTGTCGGGTTCCATGGGGAACGAGCAGAAGGAGATGGTGCGGATCACCGCCTTCTGGATCGACACCTGGATCCGGTCGCAGTACAAGAACCTGGCGGTGCGCTACATCGTGCACGATGCGGCGGCCCGGGAGGTGGACCAGCACACCTTCTTCCACATCAAGGAGTCGGGGGGCACCAAGATCTCCTCGGCGCTGCGGCTCTCCGACCAGCTCATCGACCAGGAGTACTCCCCCGCGGATTGGAACATCTATCTCTTCCACTTCTCCGACGGCGACAACTGGTCCGGGGGAGACACGGAACTCTGCATCCAGCTCCTCGAGGACCGGCTCCTCCCGGCCTCGAACCTCTTCTGCTACGGGCAGGTGAAGAGCGCCTACGGCTCGGGACAGTTCAAGGTGGATCTCGACGAGCACTTCGGGAGCGAGAACGACGTGCTGGTCACCGCGGACATCCCCGACCGGGAGGGGATCGTGGACGCCATCCGCGCGTTCCTGGGGAAGGGCCGCTGACGTGAGCGTGATCACCGAGATCCAGGCGCAGAAGGAGGTGATCGAGGAGCACGCCCGGGACTACGGTCTCGACTTCTTCGAGACCATCTTCGAGCTCCTGGACCACGACGAGCTGAACGCCATCGCGGCCTACGGCGGCTTTCCCACCCGGTATCCGCACTGGCGGTTCGGGATGCAGTTCGAGCGGCTCTCCAAGGGGTACCAGTACGGGCTGTCCAAGATCTACGAGCTGGTGATCAACAACGACCCGTGCTACGCGTACCTCATGCGGTCGAACAGCCTCCTGGACCAGAAGATCGTCATCGCCCACGTGCTCGGCCACTCCGACTTCTTCAAGAACAACATGTGGTTCACGGGCACGAACCGGAAGATGATCAACCAGATGGCCAACCACGGGACCCGTGTCCGCCGGCTCATGGATCGCCTGGGCGTGGAGAGGGTGGAGACCTTCCTGGACACCTGCCTGTCCCTCGAGAACCTCATCGACGTGCACTCGGTGGCGATCCGGCGGCGGCGGGCCATCTCCGAGGAGGAGATCGAGAAGGACGAGGTCGAGGCCCCGGCCCGCGTGCGCAAGATCCAGACGAAGGCCTACCTGGACCGGTACATCAACCCCCCCGAGTACCTGGAGGCCCAGCGCCGGAAGCTGGCCGAGGAGGTGAAGAAGAAGAAGCGCTTCCCCCTGGAGCCGGACCGGGACGTCCTCCTCTTCCTCATCGAGAACGCCCCCCTCGCGAACTGGGAGCGGGGCATCCTGAGCATGGTGCGGGAGGAGGCCTACTACTTCGCCCCCCAGGCCATGACCAAGGTGATGAACGAGGGGTGGGCGAGCTACTGGCACAGCACGATCATGACCCAGAAGGTGCTCACCGACGCCGAGGTGGTGGACTACGCGGAGCGGCACGCGGGGACGGTGGGGGTGCGTCCGGGGATGATCAACCCCTACAAGCTGGGTCTCGAGTTGTTCCGGGACATCGAGTACCGCTGGAACACCGGGCGCCACGGGCCGGAGTACGAGAGGGAGGACGACGCCGTCCGGCGGGAGAGCTGGGACACGGGGGAGGGGCGGGGGAGGGAGAAGATCTTCGAGGTCCGGCGGATCTACAACGACGTGACCTTCCTGGACGCCTTCCTCACCGAGGAGTTCTGCGAGGCCCAGAAGCTCTTCGTCTACCGGACGGATCCCCAGACGGGTCGGCCCGTGATCGCGGACCGGGACTGGCGGCGGGTGAAGGAGGAGCTCCTCCTCGGCCTCACGAACCGGGGGGAGCCGGTGGTGGAGGTGGTGGACGGGAACCACCGGAACCGGGGGGAGCTGTACCTGGTCCACCGGTGGGCGGGGGTGGACCTGCGCCTGGACTTCGCCCGCGAGACGCTCCGGAATCTGTTCGCCATCTGGAAGCGTCCCGTCCACCTCGAGACCCGGACCGAGGAGGTGGGGCTCCTCCTCTCGTTCGACGAGAACGGCCCCTCCTCGGAGGAGATGACCCCCAGCGGGGCGTGAGGCGGCCCGGGGGGCGGGGGACGGGGGCCGGCGTCCGGGGCAGGCCGAAAAAGCTGGCAATCGAGGGGGGGCGCTGGTTGACTGGCGCCGCCACCGGGCTAGCGTAGCTCAACCGGCAGAGCACGGGTCTTGTAAACCCGAGGTCGTGGGTTCGAATCCCACCGCTAGCTCCCGCCGGCGGTGGGCCGTCCGGTGGGGGGATACCGAAGCGGTCAAACGGGGCAGACTGTAAATCTGCTGGCTCAGCCTTCGGAGGTTCGAATCCTCCCCCCT
>JAOZQC010000258.1 GCA_029932425.1 Planctomycetota bacterium
AATGTGGAGGACTTCCCCGTGGTGGTCACCATGGACTCCCGCGGCCGGAGCCTCCACGCGGGCGTGAAGAAGAACTCCGCGGCGGTGGCCAAGAAGCTGATCTTCGGCGAGTGACCGCTGGCCGGGGAGCGAAGGAGACCCGCCCCTGAGCGCGGATCCGGTGGATGAGAGCCTCCTGGTGGTGCCGGGGACCGATCTCCGGGGCCCGGACCGCTGGGAGGAGGTCTTCGGCCGACCCGGTCTCCTCACCGTGGAGATCGGGTTCGGGAAGGACGAGTTCCTTCTCGACCTGGCGGAGCGCGACCCGGAGGGGCTCTACCTGGGCGTCGATTTCTCCCGGCCCCGCACCCGGTCCTTCCTCCGGAAGATCCGGCGGCGGGGGCTCACCAACGTGCGGGTGCTCCGGGAACACGCGGCCACCGTGCTCGGCTACCTCCTCGGCGACGGGACGGTGAAGGCCTACTACGCGCTCTTTCCCGATCCCTGGCCGAAGAAGCGGCACGCCACCCACCGCCTCGTGTCACCATGGTTCGCCCGGGAGGCGGCCCGGACGCTGGTGCCGGGGGGGCGGATCACCCTGGCCACGGACGACGCGCCCTACCGGGACCAGATGATCTCCGTGCTGGAGGGGCACGGGGCCTTCACGAACCTGCGGGGCCCCGGAGGGTTCGGTCCCCGCCCGCCCGGGATCGACGCCACGCTCTTCGAACAGCGGTGGACCCGGCACGGCCGCGGTATCTTCTACCTGGAGTTCGAGCGGAGGAGGCGATGAGCGAGCCGAAGGAAGGATCGACCCGTCCCGAGGGCCGGCCGCCGGAGGAAGAGGCGTCCCCTTCCGCGGGTGGGACCGAGGCGCCGGGCGTGGGCACTCCCCCCCTCTGGAGGGAGACGATCTGGAGCCCGTGGCGGATGGAGTACATCGAGTCGGAGAAGCCGGACGGCTGCGTGTTCTGCGAGGCGGGGCGGGCGGACCCCGCGGGGGACGAGGAGCGCTACGTGCTCTTCCGGGGGAAGCACCACTACATCGTGCTGAACCTCTGGCCCTACAACAACGGCCACGCCATGATCGTGCCCTACGACCACGTGGAGGACATCACCGAGCTGTCCGACGAGTCCGCGCTGGAGATGTTCCATCTCTCCCAGCGGCTCGTCGCCGCCTACCGGCGCGCCATGCGCGCCCAGGGGGTGAACGTGGGGCTCAACCTGGGACGGGTCTCCGGGGGCAGCATCGACCACCTCCACCTTCATCTCGTGCCCCGCTGGATGGGGGACGCCAACTTCATGCCCGTCATCGGCCACACCAAGGTGCTGGTGGAGATGCTCCGGGAGACCTGGGCCCGCCTGAGGGCGGAGATCGAGCGCTGGCCGGCGGAGGGGCCGGGCGCATGACGTCCCGCGAGGAGGCCCCGCGCCCGGCCCGCGAGGAGGCGGGGTCCCCCCCGGCGGCGGGGGAGGGCGGGCGCCGCCGCGTGAAGGTGCGTCCCGGGCGCCGGCTCTGGAAGAACCGGCGCTTCCTCATCGGCTTCACGGCGGCGGTTCTGCTCGTCCTCCTGGCGGTGAACCTCTTCCTCGTGGTGGCGCTCTCGCCCCGGCGCAAGAAGTACCGCTACTACCAGGGGGGGTTCGCCGCCTACCAGCGGGGCGACCTGGCCACCGCGGAGATCCTGTTCCGGCGGTACCTGAAGTACGAGCCCGACCGCGCGGAGGCCCGCTACATGCTCGGGATGATCCTCCTCCGCCGGGGGAAGACCGCGGAAGCGGTGGCCGCCCTCGAGGAGGTGGTGCGCCGGCGCCCGAACTTCGACTACGCGCTCATCGCCCTCTCCGACGTGTACCGGCGGAGGAAGGACTACCGCCGGGCCCGGGACTACGCGGAACGTGCCGCCGCCGTGGACCCGGTGCCCGTGGACGCCTGGATCGCCCTCGGGGAGGCCCGCCTGGCCCTGGGCGACCAGGAAGGGGCGATCCGGGCGTTCCGGCGGGCCGTGGCCCGGGACCCGGACCTGATCGAGGTCCGTTTGAAGCTCGGGGACCTCTACTACGTGAGGCAGAAGCTGGGTCTGCTCTCCGGGGAGCTCGCGGAAAGCCAGTACGCGGACGCCCGGGACGCCGCCCGGAAGAGGCTCCTCGACCGGCCGGGCGACGTGCAGGCGCGCATCTGGCTGGCCAAGGCGCAGGCGGGGCTCGGGGACCTGGACGAGGCGGTGGCGGAGCTCGAGCGGATCGTGGAGGAGCGGCCCGGCGAGGCCTCCTACCGCCTGCTCCTGGCGGGGTTCGAGGGCCAGCTCAAGGCCTTCGACCGCCAGGTGGAGATCCTGGAGAAGGCCTGGAAGGAGACGCCGGCGCCCGGCGTGGCCGTCCGGCTGGCGGAAGCGGTGGAGCGGGGCCTCTCGGACGGGGTCCGGGCGGAGGAGGTCCTGCGGGGGGCGATCCGGCGGTTCCCCGACGACCCGGGGCTCCGCGTGGCCCTGGCCGGCGTCCTCCGGCGCCGGGAGGACTTCGAGGGGGCGGAGAAGGTGATGGCGGAGGCCGCCGCCCGGTTTCCCGGGAGCGCCTCCGTGCTGGAGGCCCGGGGGGATCTGGCCCTGGCGCGGGGGGAGGAGGACGCCGCCCTCGCCGCCTGGCGGGAGCTTCTCCGGACCCACCCGGAGAACCTGAGCGGGCGGCGGAAGCTGCTGGCCCGCCTGGTGCCCCGCCTCCTCGCCCTCATCGACCGGGGAGAGGATCCGGGGCCGCTCCGCGGGGAGGTGCTGGGCCACCTGGCCGTTTTCCTGGATCCGAAGACGGGTCTCAACCCCTCGGACCTCCGGGCCCGGGCCTGGCGGGCCCGGGTGGCCTTCGCGGAGGGGGACTTCCGGCTCGCCCGCGACCTCCTGGGAGGGACCGGCGGTGCCCGGCCGGGGACGGTGGACGGCCTGCGCATCCTCGGCCTGGCCTGCCTGGAGAGCGGGGACTACGAGCGGGCGGCGCGGGCGCTCACCGACGCCCTGGAGCACCCCGACGGCCGGAAGACCCCGGAGGACTACTCTCTCGCCTACGGCGCGGCCTACCGGGCGGGCTGGCATGCGCGGGAGGTGGAGATCGCGGGGGAGGCCGCGCGCCGCTGGCCGGAGGACCCGGAGTGGCAGCTCCGCCTGGCCTCCTCCTGCTTCCGGGCGCGGAGGCCCGACCGGGCCCTCGAGGCCTGCGACCGGGCGAAGACCCTCCTCGCGGCGAAGAAGGACGTCCGGGCCCATCTCCTCGCCGCCCGCATCCACCAGGCCCGGGGCGAGCGGGCGGAGGCCCGTCGCGAGCTGGAGAGCGCGGTGCTTCTCCGGCGCGACGCCGAGACCCGGGGGGCCCTCTACTCGTTCTTCCTCGCCACCGGCGACGACGTGCTGGCCGAGCGGGGCTTCCGGGCGCTGGTGGAGGAGAACCCCGACGACGAGCAGGCGCTGCTCCGGTTCGGGGACTTCCTCCTCCGGAGGTCCAACGAGCCGGGCCTCGACCGGAAGGCGCTCACGCGGGATGCCCTGGCTCAGTACGAGAAGGCCCTCCGCCTGCACCCGGACTCGCCGGAGGCGCTCTACCGGGTCGCCGAGCTGCGGATCGCGGAGGCCTCCACGGAGGAGGAGCGGATCGAGGAAGCGGAGCGGATCGTCGGCCGCATCGCCCGGCGGGACCCGGGGAACCGCTACCTGCTCTACTTCACGGGGAAGCTCCGGATCCTGAAGGGGGAGTACCCGGAGGCGGTGGCCGCGCTCCGCCGCTACAAGCGCGAGAACCCGGACGATCCCGCCGGCCTCTACTACCTCGGCATCGCCCTGCGCCGGGCCGGGAACCTCGAGGAGGCGCGGAACGAGTTCCTGGGGGCCCTGGGGCTCGACCCGGGGATGGTGGAGGCGCAGCTCGAGCTCGCCACGCTCTACTTCGGGGAGGGGATCCGGGCGCGGTTCGCGGGGGACATGGTGGCCGCCCGCAAGGCGTTCGGGGAGGCGAGCCGGCTCGATCCGGAGGAGCCGGAGACCAACCGCTTCCTGGCCGAGGCCCTGACCTCCCTCGGCCTCCTCGACCAGGCCGAGGAGCACGCGGAGCGGGTCCTCGAGAAGAAGCGCGACGATCCCGGGGCGCTCTTCCTCTCGGGGTTGATCCGGGCCCGCCGGGGAGACCTGGAAGGCGCGACCTCGCGGTTCGCCCGGCTGGTGGAGGTGGCCCCGGAGAACTTCCGGAGCCACCTCTACCTCGGCATGGCCCTGGCGGAACGCCGGCGGTTCGAGGCGGCGCGGGCGCGGCTCGCGGAGGCCTACCGCCTGGCGCCGGACTCGCACGAGGTGCTCCGGGCCCTCGTCCTGGTGGACGTCTCGGCGGGGAAGGAGACGGAGGCCCTGGCCCTCGTGGAGGCGGAACGGGAGCGCCGGCCCGACGACGGCTTCATCCACCACCTGCTCGGGGGGCTCTACCGCCGGGCGGGCCGGGCGGGCGACGCTCTGGCGGAGTATCGCCGGGCCTTCGAGCTCTCCCCCCGGGACGGGGTGGCGCTGGCCCTGGCCGCCGCCCTCCTCGCGGACGGGGGGCGGGAGGAGGAGGCCCGGAGGCTCCTGGCCGAGGGGGCGGAGAGGTGCCCGGCCCCCGCGGGGCTTCACACGCTCCGGGCCCGGATGCTGCGCGCGGCGGGGCGGGAGAGGGAGGCGGAGGCCGCGCTCCTGAAGGCGCTGGAGGCCGATCCGGAGTACGGGAGCGCCCACCGCGACCTGGGGCTCCTCCTCCTGGACGCAGGACGCGGGAAGGAGGGGGAGCGCCATCTCCGGAAGGCCGCGGAGCTGGGCGTCCGGGACCCCGCCGTCTTCTTCCGGCTGGCCCGCCGGGCGGCGGCCCGGGGGGAGCGGGAAGCGGCGGAGAAGGACTACCGGCGGGTGCTGGAACTCCTCCCCGAGCACGTACCCACCCTGAACAACCTCGCCCTGCTGGTGGCGGAGGAGGGGGAGCGGGCGGACGAGGCTCTCGCCCTCGCGGGGAAGGCCCGGCGCGTCCGCCCCCGCGACCCCAAGGTCTCCGACACCTGGGGCTGGGTCCTCTTCCTGGCCGGGAGGCGGGAGGAAGCGGCCGGGGTGCTGCTCGAGGCGGCCCGCGTCCTCGACGACGATCCGGTCGTCCTCTATCACGCCGGCCTGGCCGCCCACCGCGTCTTCCGGTGGGAGGACGCCCGCCGGCTCCTCCAGCGGGCTTTCGATCTGGCTCCCGATCACCCCCTCGCCGCGGAGGCCCGGAAGGCCCTCGACGACATCCGCTGAAGGTCGAGGGGGGGAGGGGGCCTCCCGCGGAAGCCCCTCACCTTGCCCCGCATTTCTCATCAGGACGCACGGTTTTCGCCGGATCTCGCCGCCCATGGCGGTGTTGCTCCTCGTCATCGACCCGTAAAGGGTCGACTTCTCGTCGCGCCTGGCCCTTTGCGACGATCTCTCGCCGAAAACAGCCTGTGGTGGA